>CANNEG010000113.1:0-3094 GCA_947503455.1 Betaproteobacteria bacterium | reverse complement strand
CCACATTTAGTCATCCCATTGTTTGTTGGGCGCGCTAAATCTGTTAAAGCGCTTGAGATAGCGTCTGAAGGTAATAAGCAGATTTTATTGGTAGCGCAAAAATCCGCCAACAAAGATGAGCCAGATGCTGATGACCTATATGATGTAGGCACCATAGCCACTGTATTGCAAATGTTGAAGCTACCTGATGGCACAGTAAAAGTGTTGGTTGAAGGTGTTCAACGCGCAAAAGTCACTGGGTTTATTGAGACAGAGGAGTGCTTTGCCGCACGCGCCGAGCTAATTGCTGAATCTATTAGTGATATAGAGATACAGGCATTAATGCGCACTGTGTTTGCTCAGTTTGATCAATATGTAAAACTCAATAAAAAAATTCCACCTGAAATATTAACCTCACTGTCTGGTATTGATGAAGCAGGCCGATTGGCGGATACCATTGCCGCTCACTTGACGTTAAAGTTAGATGAAAAACAAAAAATCCTAGAAATGTTTAGTGTTGCTGAGCGTTTGGAGCATTTACTTCGTTTGATGGAAGGTGAAATTGATATTCTTCAAGTAGAAAAACGTATCCGTGGCCGAGTAAAGCGCCAAATGGAAAAAACACAACGTGAATACTACTTAAATGAACAAGTAAAAGCGATTCAAAAAGAGCTGGGTGAGCAAGATGAAAACGCCGAGATGGAAGAGCTTGAGAAGCGCATTGATGAAGCGCGTATGCCTAAAGAGGCGCTCGCAAAAGTGGCTAGTGAGCTTAAAAAGTTAAAACTCATGTCCCCAATGTCCGCTGAGGCCTCGGTCGTACGCAACTATATCGATATCCTGATTAATCTGCCGTGGAAGAAAAAGACAAAAATCAGCAAAAATCTGTTGGCGGCAGAGAAGATTTTAGATGATGACCACTACGGATTAGAAAAAGTCAAAGAACGTATTGTTGAATATCTTGCTGTGCAGCAACGCGTAGATAAAATTAAAGCGCCAATTTTATGCTTGGTCGGTCCGCCAGGGGTAGGTAAAACATCGCTTGGACAAAGTATTGCTAAGGCTGTGAATCGTAAATTTGTACGTATGGCACTTGGTGGTGTTCGTGATGAGTCTGAAATTAGAGGGCATAGACGTACTTATATAGGCTCAATGCCAGGTAAGATTTTACAAAGTATGAGTAAAGTCGGCGTTAAGAATCCATTATTTTTACTCGATGAAGTAGATAAGATGGGTCAAGATATGCGTGGCGACCCATCTTCAGCGCTTTTAGAGGTGTTAGATCCGGAACAAAACCATACTTTTGCTGATCATTATGTAGAAGTGGAGTATGACTTGTCCGACGTGATGTTTGTGGCTACTGCCAATTCAATGAATATCCCTGCAGCGCTACTAGACCGTATGGAAATTATTCATCTTTCTGGCTATACCGAGGATGAGAAAGTTAATATTGCTATGCGTTATTTGTTGCCTAAGCAACTGAAATCACATGGCTTAAAAGAGCATGAGGTTGAAATTTCTGAAGTTGCAGTACGTGATATTGTGCGTTACTACACGCGTGAAGCGGGTGTTCGTAAACTTGAGCAAGAAATTTCCAAAGTGTGCCGAAAAGTGGTTAAAGAATTATTGACTGCTAAAGCAAAAGAAGGCGTTAAAGCGCTTAAAAAAATCGACGTTACACCTGAAACTTTAGATGTGTATCTTGGAGTGCAACGCTATGATTACGGCGTAGCGGCGAAAGAAAACCAAGTCGGACAAGTTACTGGTTTAGCTTGGACTTCTGTAGGTGGAGAGTTGTTGACGATTGAGGCTGTATTGCTTACAGGTAAAGGTAAAACAACCACTACCGGTAAATTGGGTGATGTCATGAAAGAATCAACTCAAGCAGCGATGAGTGTAGTGCGAAGTCGTGCTAAACGCTTAGGTATTACTGATGACTTTTATGAAAAAAATGACATTCACATTCACTTTCCTGAAGGCGCTACACCTAAAGATGGGCCAAGTGCAGGTATAGCCATTACTACTGCACTTGTTTCAATTTTAACGGGCATTCCTGTACGGGCAGACGTGGCAATGACAGGCGAGATCACGCTTAGAGGTGAAGTGCTGCCAATAGGTGGGCTAAAAGAGAAGTTGTTAGCCGCGCATCGTGGGGGCATTAAAACTGTATTAATACCTCATCAAAACGTTAAAGATTTAGCAGACATTCCTGAAAATATTAAGAATTACCTAGATATTCATCCTGTGCAATGGATTGATGAAGTATTAACACTGGCATTGGCTTCTCAGCCCGTACCTTTGCCTGAAGTTAATGAGTTGATTGTAAATGAAGTGCAACTGGCTGATAAATCAGCAGAAAATAAAATTGCTGTTGTAGAGGAAATTAAGCATTAGGAAAATATCTATAAATCTTGCGCATAAATGCTTGACAGAGCCTTTGTGGGCTTGATATAAAGATGCACGGGTAGTTAATACCCAAATAAATCTAGTCTTTATTTAATTAACTTCAAGAGGGGATTACTCGTGAATAAATCAGAATTGATTGACAATATTGCCAATGCGGCTGGAATTTCAAAGGCAGCAGCTGGTCGTGCATTGGATGCTACAACCGCATCAATTACAGCGGCAATGAAAAAAGGCGATTTGGTAACTTTGATTGGCTTTGGTACGTTTTATGTTGGTAAACGTGAAGCACGAAATGGCCGTAATCCACGTACAGGTGAAACAATTAAGATTAAAGCAGCTAATTCTCCTAAATTTAGGGCTGGTAAATCACTTAAAGATGCTGTAAACTAGCGTTTTTGTTGGTTAAGCAGGGTGCTTAGCTCAGTTGGTAGAGCGTCGCCCTTACAAGGCGAATGTCAGCGGTTCGACCCCGTTAGCACCCACCAAAAACCCCAACAAAAAATAGTGACTAAGTCGTTCCTAATTGTAAAATTTGAGAGTGCTAGTAGTTTAAGCACTCTTTTATTTTGTTAAAATTTAGAATGCAAAATTTATACGCGTTTTATGAAATATTAAAATACGTAAGTTTTATGGAGTGGTAGTTCAGTTGGTTAGAATACCTGCCTGTCACGCAGGGGGTCGCGGGTTCGAGTCCCGTCCGCTCCGCCAA
>CANNEG010000112.1:0-3305 GCA_947503455.1 Betaproteobacteria bacterium | reverse complement strand
CTTGGATGAATTGCTTGATGGGCGTCAAGGGTTGATAAGAATGACGACAAAATTTCAAGTGAAGGTTAAAAATTGGTGAGAAGATTGTAATTACCAACGTAGATGGATTACGTAATTTTGAGTAACTATGAATGTCTCCTATGGGTCGGAAGCACCTAAATTCAACGACTGCTTGGGAGATGTGACTTATTGGAAATCTACTAATCGTTTGAGCAAAATACAGTGCATAGGCAAGCATGGAAGAAGCCGGCCTATTTAGGGGGTGGGGGTACGGTGGGGTATAGGTTCTGAGCAATGTGATGGGGTGGGGGTGTTCATTCCAAAATAAATTGGGGGTATTATTGGGGGTATCAAATAATTATTGTTAAATTTAATTCATTAAAAACAATAAGTTAATATGGCTATTCGACTCCGGCTCCGCACCAACAAATATATTTTCACAGTCCAGCAACATCCAATCCAAATTCTGTTTTGAAATGGCTAAGGACTGGTTTTATCAATAGTCGCTTCAGCAACCCCTATCCCAAATGTCAGTGTTACCGCATCGCCACTTTGTAATTGCTGGCTTGATGCAATAATTGCTCCCGATTTATTTTGTACAAATGCATACCCCCTTGTTAGGACGGCTTGCGGGTTAAGGTGCGTCAAATTTTGGCTCAGCCGCAGCACATTGTGTTGTTTATTTTTTAGTTGCTGGTTAATCGCAGCATTTAAGCGATAAGTGATTTGCGTTAATTGAACTTTTTGTTGCTCAATTTGCTGTAAGGGCGAAATTAATCGGCGTGCCATGTAATCTAATGCTTGTGAGCGTTGATTAAGTTGATACTGGAGGATTCTGGCCAGTTGTTGGCTTAATTGCTTGACTGCACTAAGTCTATTTTCTCGAGTGGGTGTTACAAGCTCTGCCGCTGCGGTGGGTGTTGCTGCACGTACATCGGCGACAAAATCACAAATGGTAAAGTCGGTTTCATGCCCGACACCGCTAATTGTAGGTATGGTGCATTCGGCAATGGCACGAGCAACAATTTCTTCATTAAATTGCCATAAGTCTTCAATACTACCGCCGCCGCGACAAATAATCAGTACATCGCATTCGGCACGTTCATTCGCCAGTTGAATGGCATCAGCAATCAATACCGCCGCGCCTTTGCCTTGCACAGGCGTTGGGTAAATGATGACTGGAATACTCGGCATACGTCGTTTTAGTGTGGTGAGCACATCCCTGAGTGCTGCCGCATCGGGCGAGGTGACAATGCCGATTTGTTTGGGGTGTGCAGGTAATGGTTTTTTAATGGCGGCATCAAACAAGCCCTCTGACTGAAGCTTGGCTTTTAATTTTTCAAAGGCTTCAAACAAAACGCCTAAGCCCGCACGTTGTAAAAACTCAATGGTCAGTTGAAAGTCGCCACGTGCTTCATAAAGCGTGACGGTGCAGCGCGCTTCGACTTTGTCCCCTTCTTTAGGTGCCCAGTCTAAATAACTATTGCGGCCTTTAAACATGACGCAACGCACTTGTGCGCCGGCATCTTTGAGTGAAAAATACCAATGGCCACTTGCCGCACGCGTGAGGTTAGATACTTCGCCGGATACCCAAAATAGCGGAAAACTTTGGGTTAATACCTGATTCGCTAAACGATTTAATTCGCTTACAGTCAGAATTTTAGTGGTGCGAATTTGCTTGTCAGTATATAAAGTGGGTTCAGTCATTACGCGTTATCAATTACAATGTTTTATGGATTCAATTATAAGCGTACATTCAACACAAGCAAGGTTATCGACATGTTAAATAAGTGGTTAAGTGGAAAAAGTGGCTATTTGCTAGGCTTTGTTGCCAGCTTTGGTTTAGTGGGTATGGCCTTATGGATTCAAATGCATTACCAACTTAATCCGTGCCCATTGTGTATATCGCAGCGTATGATATTTATGGCCTTAGGCCTATTATTTTTATTGGCTGCGTTTATTAAGCCAAACACCTTGCTCAGCAAAATCTTCACTGTATTGCTGGTGTTAACAGCCTTAGGCGGTGTAGGTGTGGCGATTCGGCATTGGTGGCTACAGGCGCATCGTGAAAGTATGATTGCTGATTGTGGTGTGGGCTTTGATTATATGTTTGAAAACTTTCCATTACAAAAAGCACTTACATTGGTGTTTAGGGGCACGGGCGATTGTGCCGCCATTGATTGGACATTTTTAGGACTGAGTATTCCGCAAATGTCACTGTTGGCTTATGTCTGTTTTGCGGCTTACGCTTTATATTTAACTAAAAAATAGTAAGACAATGAGCTTTGGTAAAAAATATGACATATAAAACAATAGATAGCTTTGTGGGTAATACGCCGTTGGTGAAATTGCAGCGCATGGCCGGCAATACCAGCAATACTATTTTGCTGAAGCTAGAAGGCAATAACCCAGCAGGCTCGGTTAAAGATAGGCCCGCCTACAGCATGATTACACGTGCTGAAGCACGGGGCGATATTAAACCAGGCGACACCTTGATTGAAGCAACGAGCGGCAATACTGGCATTGCATTAGCGATGGTGGCGGCCATGCGTGGTTATAAAATGATATTGGTCATGCCGGAAAATCAAAGCGTTGAGCGCCGTCAAAGCATGAAAGCCTATGGCGCCGAACTGGTATTAACCCCTAAAGATGGCAGTATGGAGTTGGCACGTGATGTGGCTGCCAAGTTGCAGGCTGAAGGGGAGGGTATTGTGCTGGATCAGTTTGGCAATACGGATAATCCGCTTGCGCACTATGAAGGGACGGGTCCTGAAATTTGGCGTGATACCGCAGGTAAAGTCACGCACTTTGTGTCTAGTATGGGGACGACTGGCACCATCATGGGGGTGTCACGTTACTTAAAAGAGCAGAATCCTCATATCCAAATTATTGGTGTGCAGCCTGAAGAGGGCAGTCAAATTCCAGGCATTCGTAAATGGCCACAAGAATATTTACCTAAAATTTATGATGCAAATCGTGTGGATGAGCTACGTTACGTAAGCCAAAAAGATGCAGAAAATACCACTAGAAAATTGGCGGCTCAAGAAGGTGTATTTGCAGGGATATCAAGTGGTGGTGCCTTATATAGTGCTTTGCAGCTCTCTAAAGAAGTAGAAAATGCGGTGATTGTGACAATCGTGTGTGATCGAGGTGATCGCTACTTATCGACCGGGGTATTCCCCGCTTAAATGGATTAAAAACAGTATGTTGATAATTGAGACTCTCTAAACAATGACGCCTACATTAGTATTTGATATCGAGACCATTCCAGACACTGACGGTCTGCGGGTTTTGTATGATTTGCC
>CANNEG010000111.1:0-3384 GCA_947503455.1 Betaproteobacteria bacterium | reverse complement strand
GACTGATGCCTATGTTTACCACCCTTAGGTGCACGCCAACCCGGCTTACCCGCAGTGGTATCGCCTCTTGTTTTTAAGCCGCGTTTTTTGTTTTCTGCGTCAGTCCACTCTTTATTATTACCTTTACCTTTTTTAGCCTCTTTAGCCGCGGCAGGTTTTGCTGCACCCTCTTTAGCTACTGGTTTGTGTAAAGTGCCTTCCGACAGTTTGGCTGCTTTGGCTTTTGCTAGTTCTGCATCAGCTAATTTTTTAGCTTCTTCATCTAAACGTCGTTGTGCTAGCTCTTGTTTCTTGCGTCTATCTTCTGCTTGCATTGCCGCTAATGTTGAATGTCTTTTAGCTTCTTGCTCGCGCAAAGCTATTTCACCAGCGCCAAGTAAGTCTTTGCGATTGATAGTTTTTGCGATGGCTGGCTCAGCTAATACAGGGGATTCAATAGCCTCAGGCTCGACTAGAGCAACTGGCTCGATAGGTTCATCAATAACCTCTGCAATAATAGGCGCCTCTGCTGGCTCTATAACTTCCGGCTGCTCAACAAGCACTTCAACTTGAACATCACTTTCAACATGAGGCTCTATATCTTCTGCTACTAGCGAATCGACTGGCTGTTCAATGACACGCTTCTTACGCACTTCAACTTGAATTGTCCGCGCCTTACCTGTGTTATCTGTTTTTTTAATTTCTGAACTAGATTTGCGTGTCAACGTGATTTTATTTTTTGGTGCAAGCGTACCGTGTTCTTTACGCAAGTGATCCAACAAGGCAGTTTTATCCGCTTCACTTAATTGGTCTTCCGCGACCGATTTATTTACCCCAGCACTTTTTAGTTGCTCTAATAGCAATGCGGTTGGCAGCTTTAATTCGCCAGCAAATTGTTCTACGGTTGTTTGTGCCATCTTCTTGCTCCAGTGTTCTTTTTCTAAGCCTTATTGCCTAGCAGTAGTGCCGACTTCTTTACTCTATTGATATTCCGTTTGCTTAAATCAAACTACTTAAACCAAGGTGCACGTGCTGTCATAATTAATGTTTTGGCACGCTCATCGTCCATTTGTGTAAGCTCGACTAATTCATCAACCGCTAATTCAGCTAAACCATCCATAGTCGACACGCCTTTTGAAGCTAACAAATGCGCAGTTTCATCATCCATACCTTCCATGGTCAATAAATCTTGGGCCGCCTCATCTACACCTTCCTCTTTGGCAATTGCCTCAGTTAACAATGCAGCACGGGCACGCTTACGAAGCTCCTCAATGGTATCTTCATCAAATGCCTCAATTTCGTTCATTTCGGCTAATGGTACATAAGCAATTTCTTCTAATGTACTAAATCCTTCTTGTACCAGTATTTCTGCAACTTCAGCATCTACATCTAGCTTATCCATAAATAGCTGGCTTACCCCAGAAAACTCATCTTGGTTTTTCTGAGCAGCTTGATCTACAGTGAGAATATTTAAAGTCCAGCCCGTTAATTCTGAAGCCAATCGCACATTTTGACCATTGCGACCGATTGCCAATGCCAACTGCTCTTCGTCTACCACCACATCCATGCTATGCGTATCTTCATCCACTACAATACTAGTTACTTCAGCAGGCGACATTGCATTAATCACGAACTGCGCTGGCTCAATGCTCCACAACACTATATCTACACGCTCTCCTGCCAACTCTCCCGTTACTGCCTGCACGCGTGAACCACGCATACCTACACATGTACCAACTGGATCTATACGCTGATCATTCGATTTAACCGCAATTTTAGAACGCAAACCAGGGTCACGCGCGGCAGCTCGAATTTCTAACAAGCCTTCTTCAATTTCCGGTACTTCCAACTCAAATAAACGCACCAAAAAATCTGGTGTTACGCGAGATAAAATCAGTTGCGGTCCACGACCACCACGTTCGATACGTGAAAGATATGCACGCACTCGGTCGCCTACCCGTAAGTTTTCTTTAGGAATCATTTGCTCACGTGGCAATAATGATTCAATACGACCTACCTCAATAATCGCATTGCCTTTTTCCATGCGCTTAATCACACCCGTGACAAGCTTTTCATCACGCGCTAAAAAGTCTTCTAAAATTTGCTCACGTTCAGCTTCTCGTACTTTTTGCAAAATGACTTGCTTTGCTGCTTGCGCCCCTATACGACCAAATTCTATGCTCTCTAATGGCTCTTCGTAATACTCGCCTATGGTTAACCCTTTAGCATGCTCGCTCTCTTCATCAATTTGATAGTTTGAGTTTTCAAGCAAATCATATTCCACATATTGCCAACGTCTAAAGGTTTCATATTCACCCGTCTCGCGATTAATCGCTACACGCACGTCTGCATCATCATGATGTTTTTTCTTGGTGGCGGAAGCCAAGGCTAGCTCAAGCGCGACAAAAATAACTTCTTTCGTCACGTTTTTTTCATGCGCTAAAGCATCTACCAATAATAAAATTTCACGACTCATGTTGCTCTCCGGCTATCAATTTGCAGATGATCTGCATTATTAAATTAAATTCTTCTAGTTAAAGCTATCTACTAATATTTCAAACTGTTCTTTAAAAAATCGGGCTTAAGCGCGACTTATCAATATTGCTAATGGCTATTTTATGGATAACACCGTCACATTCAAGCAATAATTGTCCAGACTCTACGCCACGAATTAAGCCTAAAAAATTCTTTTTTGTTATCTTCTCTTCTTTTTTATCTTTTGCACTTATCTGCAACTCAATCACTGATACGCGTAATTTAACTGTAGCGCGCTGCCCAATAAATCGTACAAAATTAGCCTCCGTTTTCAGCACACGATCCATACCCGGTGATGAAACCTCTAGCCTGTCATAGTCAATATCATTTTCGACCGCTAACAAGTTACCCAATTGATTGCTCACCAAACTACAATCATCAATATTGACGCTATCTTTAACATCTTTGGGCTTAAGCTTATCGATAAACACACGCAATAACTTACCTCGGTTAGAAACCTCTAAATCCACTAACTCGAAGCCTAATTGCGTCACAGATGTTTCTATCAATGTATGCAAATCTTGCATGTTAATTAACCCTTAAATCTCACCACAACTCAGTCAACACACATAAGTTGCAGAAACAAAAAATGGGCACAAAGCCCATCGAAAAATTCTGCAGTCATTATACCAATGAATTCAATGAATTGGAACCACTCACTGCAATTGATTACAATGCAACTTAGTGACTAGGGCTTTTCCATCACACTAATACACCATCATCCCGCTGTAAAACTAAAAACCCCCACTACTTTCATAGAGGGGGTTTAGCAGACCATCTGACGACGGTACAAATAAATAGCTTGGCAGTGACCTACTTTCGCATGCAAAAAGCATACTATCATTGGCGCTGGTTCGTTTCACGGCCCTG
>CANNEG010000110.1:0-3468 GCA_947503455.1 Betaproteobacteria bacterium | reverse complement strand
ATTGCAAAAATACTCTCAGCAATCACGGATCCACCTATTAACCCTGGAATGCTTAAGCCGAAAATTGTAATGAGTGGTAGCAGGGCATTGCGAAGCGCATGACCATAAATAACCCTATTCTCATTTAAGCCCTTTGAGCGTGCTGTGGTAATGTAATCCTGATGAAGTACTTCTAACATGCCATTTCTAACAAATAATGAGATGCCAGCAAGGCCTGTTAAGCCTGAAATAAATACTGGTAAAGCCAAGTGCTTGAGTGTGTCATTTGTTTGACTAAGCCAAGTCATGTGTTCGTGCCCCATGCTTTCTAGCCCTGAAATTGGTAGCCAAGTATGTTGTACCCCGGTCCAGTACATCAACATAAGTGCTAGCCAAAAGCCAGGAATGGCAAAGCCTATGAACACGAATAAAGTAATGCCGCGGTCAGCCAATTGATTTTGTTTAAGTGCAGAAATAACGCCAAGTGGTAACGCCACGATGATAATTAAAATTAGGCTCAGCACGTTAATGAGTAGCGTGATGGGTAGGGCCTCTTGAATCATGCCAAGTGAGATGTTGCCATCTTTATCCTTTGTTTGCCAAAATACAGGACGTTGGTGTGATGCAAAGGAAGTGCCGAAGTCTAATGTTGCCATGCGCTTTACCCATAAACCGTATTGAACAATAACCGGTTTATCTAAACTATATAATGCACGTAGTTTTTGTCGCGATTCTTCGCTGGCTTTTGGGTTAAAACTCGCTTCGCTAGTAGTGATGTCACCAGGCGCTAAGTGCATGATAAAAAACGAAATTAGACTGATGCCAATTAGTAATGGAATCATCCAAAGAAAGCGTTTGAGTAAGTAAGCAAGCATGATTTAGGTTTTAATGTTCATTGATTTCGGTACGCGAATAAGCTTTCGGTATGTACCATTCATAAGTATTGTGACCAATGCCAGCGGGTGGTGCAGGGTTACTGATGCCTTTAACACGTTTATGAATGGCAGATAATCCGTAGCCAGCAGATAAGTAAACAATCGGACTGTCCTCGAGTAATATTTTTGAAAATTCATGGTAAATTTTCATACGTTTTTCTGGATTAAGCTCTATTCTGCCAGCTTCTAATAGCTTATCAGCACGTGAATTACTATAGCTAATAAAATTAAATTGTCCTGGCGCTTGTTGGCTAGAATGCCAGATACTGTATTGATCAGGGTCTAATGACAAACTCCAACCCAAAACCACCACATCAAATTCTTTAGGCTTGATAAAGCGCCCTAGAAAGCTTGCCCACTCTAATACGCGAATGTTAGCGTTAATACCAATCTCTTTAAGTCGACGCTGTATTAACACACCGGTCATTTCACGCTCTTTATTTTGGTTAGTCAAAATTTCAAAGCTAAAGGGCTTGCCATCTTTATCTAAAATACCATCGCCATCGTGGTCTTCATAGCCCGCTTCTTTTAATAAGGCTTTAGCTTTGTTGGGGTTGTACGGGTAGGGTTTAAGTTCAGGGTTGCTCCAGCGTGTGCCAGGCTTGTAGGGAGATGCGACTGGTTCACCTAGCCCTAATAAGACGCCATCAATAATTTCTTGCTTATCTATCGCATAGTTAATGGCCTGCCTCACGCGAATATCATCAAATGGTTTACGTTTAAGATTAAACCCCATATAGGTATAGCTGTTGCCAAGCTCTTTGTACAAAGCGATATTTTTATTTAGGTCAGGGCGTGCTGGAAATATTCGTGCATATTGAATGGGGTTCAAGCCCATTGAGTCGATATTGTCCGCACTAAGTTCTAAAAACTGTGCCGCTTTATCTGGAATGATGCGAGAGAGTAATGAGTCTATCTTAGCTTGACCTTGGGTGGCATTAGAATTGCGAGTGAGTTTTAGGTATTGACCATTTTTCCACCGCTCTAATTTATAGTAATGGCTACCCACGGGATTACGTGCAAATGCGGTGGTATTAATATCTTGATCTTTCAGCAAGTGTTTGGGCAAGATATGTAAGCCAGCCCAGGTATCAAGTGCTGGTGCGTAAGGTACAGCATAGGTCACGCGAAATGTATTAGCGTCAGGCGCTTCAGCCTTGATAACTAATTTAAAATCTGAACCGTAGGGCGTGCGAGTTTTTTCATCGGTAACTTTTTGCCAAGTAAATAATACATCCTCACTGTTTAATGGCTGGCCGTCAGCCCATTTTAGCTGAGGTTTTAGATGGAACGTGATTGTTCTTTGGTCGGCTGAGATATTCCACGATTGTGCCAATTCACCAGTTAAATCTAGATTTTTATCATATTTAAGTAGGCTGTTAAATATATTGCCAGCAATCGCAGATGCCGCAGATTCTCCAGCAATCATTGCAATTAAACCGCTAGGCTCACCCGTCATAGCATCTGTTAACAACCCACCATTGCTCGCAGGATAATTTTTGGTGTATTCAGTGGTGTTGTTAGATTGTTTACTGGAGGATGAATCGCCACATGCAGAGATAAGGATTAACAAAAAAACAATAAGCCATTGCTTTAAAAATCTATACGGATAAATATTGATTAGCATTTGTTCAAGATTATTTTATTTTTTTACTGATTGATGACGTTTTTTCTTAGATGAGGCTGTCTTTTTTTTAGATTTAGTATGTGCTCGACTTGCTTTGCTTGGTTTTTTTATTATCGTATCCTTACTTTGCTCTTGAGCACTGGTATTGATTGTTAGTAATTGCCCAGATTTAACTTGGTTATTTTTTAGCGAATTCGATTCCACTATTTGTTGAACGCTAACGCCATAACGCTTTGCTATGGCATGCAACGTTTCTCCTTTTTCAACTTTATGTGAGATGGTCAAAATCTTTACTGGTTCAATTCTATCTTTATTATTTGCAGCGATTTTTTCAGAACTAGTCACATCTACCGCTACTAAGTTTATGTTGTCAGACTCTTGTTCAGTGCTGATTTTACGATTAGTTTCGGCATCTTGTGTCACTCCTGCGTTATCAGTTGATTTTGGCGCATTAAAATCCGACTTATTACCATTGGGCACTAAAATAGTCGAAGAATTTTTTATTTTATTTTGACTGGGTAAATTATTGATATGGCGTAACTTGGATAGTTGAATACCAAATTTTGAGGCAATCTTTTCCATACGTTCGCCACGTTTGGCGAAATAGGTTTGCCAACTCACAAGTGGTTTGTTGTAGTTAGCTAAATTATCTCTAAATGTTTGAGCCGCTAGAATTGGCAGTAACAATTCGTGTTTTTCGCCGTTATTGGTAATGACTGGTCGGTTATTGCTAGGGTTAAGTGCAAGAAATTCATCATCACTAATCTCAGCCAATTTAGCTGCTAAATGCGCATCAATTTGTGTGGGAGCAGAAACTTTTGCGAAATAGGCTGTATTTGCAATGGTTTGAATTTTTAGCCCATATTTGCCTGGGTTAGTCATTAAATTTTTAATGGCTTGTAATTTAGGGACATAGTTTTTAGTTTC
>CANNEG010000109.1:0-3498 GCA_947503455.1 Betaproteobacteria bacterium | reverse complement strand
CATCACATCTTTCCTTTTAAGTAGTCGCTATTGTAGGCTTATTATCTAGGCACTAAAAATACAGATTTTTCAGTGACGATATCTTGGCTCTCAATCGCTTTAATTTCAAACATAATTTTATGTGAGCCAGACGCAAGTGTGCCATCCGGTATTTTTAAATCTACAATCACCCAGCGTGACTCTGCAGGTTTGACCTTGATTGTTTTAATATGTTCCTCGTCATCTTGGTCATCGTTGGTGGCTTCGGTTTCTACTTCTAAATCTTTAATGCCAGTGACACTCAGTTGATAGTGTTGAACAGCTTCTGTACCATTCATAATTTGTAGTCGATAGACATTTTCCAATTTACCGTCATCACTCAAACGTGCCATCACGCCTCGATCACGTACGACATCCACTCTAAAAGGCGTTCTAAACCATAAGCTGGCGACTAAGCCAACCACTAACAAGGTGAGTATCGTCGCGTAAATCAAGACACGTGGTCTTAAAATGCGCTGAAACATTTGATGATGTGACCATTTGTTGTTAATGGCATTTTGCGTAGAGTATTTAACTAAGCCCCGTTCATAACCCATTTTATCCATGACGGTATCGCACACATCTGCACAAGCACCACAGCCGATACATTCATATTGCAAGCCTTTGCGAATATCAATCCCCGTTGGGCAAACCTGCACACAGAGATTGCAGTCAATACAAGCCCCTAATTGTTTGGTATTAAGATCAGCCTTGCGTGAGCGGCCACCACGTGGTTCGCCACGCGCTTCATCATAAGTGACCACTAAAGTGTCATCGTCAAACATGGCGCTTTGAAAGCGTGCGTAAGGGCACATGTATTTGCAGACTTGCTCGCGCATAAAACCGGCATTGCCGTAAGTGGCAAAGCCGTAAAAGCATACCCAGAAGGTTTCCCATGGGCCAAAATCAAGACGAATTAATTCGCTCATAAGTTCACGTATGGGGGTGAAGTAACCGACAAAAGTAAAGCCGGTCCATAGTGCAAATACAATCCAAACGAAGTGCTTAGCACCTTTTCTGGCTAGTTTTTCAGATGACATATCCGCCGCATCTAATTTCATGCGGGTGGCGCGATCACCCTCAATTTTTCTTTCTATCCAGATGAATATTTCTGTATAAACGGTTTGCGGGCAGGTGTAACCACACCATAATCGCCCAGCAATTGCAGTAAACAAAAATAGCGAAAGTGCCGAGATGATTAGAATAGCAGTGAGATAAATCAAATCTTGTGGATACAGGACTAATTTGAAAATGTAGAAGCGTTTAGCTTCTAAATCAAACAGTAGGGCTTGGCGGTGTCCCCAATCAAGCCATGGCACGCCGTAGAAAAATAGCTGAGTGAGCCAAATCATCACCCATCGCCATTTGGTAAAAAATCCTGAAACACTTCGTGGGTAAACTTTATCTTGTGCCTCGTACAGGGAAATGACGACTTCATTTAATGGAATCTTTTTTTCTGCTTGGGAGGTTGAAGCGTTTGCTTCAGGGGTGACTTTCATTCAGGCTACTCACTTACTTCAAAGTACTATTATAGGAGACCTAAGCACTAAAGTAAAAAGATGGTTTGCTCAAAATCAACAAACCTTCTATACAATTATTTAAGATGACAATTCTAGAATTTTACTGATTCAATATTGTAGTGCAAAGATTCAAGTAAGTGACTTGCAAGCACTGCTTACAAGTCACTTATTGAGTAGATTTACTTATTAGATAAACCCCACACGTATGATGCAACTACGTGTATTTGCGCTTCAGTTATTCTTGCTTGTTGTGCAGGCATTTGGTTGATTTTGCCTTCATTCACACGTTTGATAATAGCCGCTTCGCCAGCACCATGTAGCCAAATATTATCGGTTAGGTTAGGTGCACCAACAGCTTGGTTGCCTTTACCATCTGCACCATGACAAGCAGCACAAGTAGTAAATTTATCTTTACCAGCACCTGCACGACCAGAATCATGCATGCTGCCTGAAAGACTTAATACATAGTTGGCTACATTTTTCACGTCTTCGGCATTACCTACTACTGCTGCCATAGGTGGCATCATACCAATACGACCACCAGTGATGGTTTCCTTAATTTTTTCCGGACTACCACCGTGTAACCAGTCGTTATCAGTTAAGTTAGGAAAGCCGCGACTGCCTTTTGCATCAGAACCGTGGCATTGAGAGCAATTGTTCATAAATAGGCGCTCGCCGATGGCTTTAGCTTCGGGGTTTTTAGAAAGATCTTCTATGCCCATCGCAGTGAATTTGGCATACAAAGGTTCTAACGCTTTGTTTGCGTTTGCCACTTCTTGATCGTACTGATTATTTTGCGTCCAGCCTAATTTACCTGCATAGCTACCCAACCCTGGGTAAGCAGCTAAATAGAACAGCGCAAAGATAATCGTGAAAACAAACATCCATACCCACCAGCGTGGTAGTGGATTGTTCATCTCACGTAAATCTTCATCCCATACATGGCCATTGGTGCCATCAGCAGTAGCCACCACTTTTACTTTGCCGGTAAGCCACAACAACAATGCACAGCCTAAAATACCAAGCAAGGAGATGGCTGAAATGAAAACAGGCCAAAAATTACTCGTAAAGTCACTCATTTTATTTTCCTTTAGTTTTTTTAACTACAGCTTTTAACTACAGTCTTTTTAACAATAGTATTCTTAACTTTAATCGTCTTTAAAAGGCAGATTGGCAGCATCTTTAAAGTCTGATGTATTTCTATGCCGCCATACCCAAACTATGATGCCAATAAAGACTATAAAGCTAAAAACGGTAGTTAAGATACGAAGTGAATTAATATCCATTTTGTTTATTCCTAATCAAGTCAGTTACTTAAGGTGTATCCCTAAGACTTGTAAATAAGCAATCAACGCGTCTAATTCAGTTTTACCTTTAACAGCCTCTGTTGCACCGGCAATATCTGCATCGGTATAAGGTACGCCAACAGTACGCAGCGCTTTCATATGTGAAGGCATTGCTTCAGCGCCGACTAAATCTTTTTCTAACCAAGGGTAAGCTGGCATGATTGATTCAGGCACTAAATCGCGTGGGTTAATTAAGTGAATACGTTGCCATTCATCACTATATTTACCACCCACACGTGCTAGGTCTGGACCTGTACGTTTACTACCCCATTGGAATGGATGGTCATAGACTGATTCACCTGCTACTGAGTAATGACCATAGCGCAATGTTTCTGCACGGAATGGACGTATCATTTGTGAATGACAGTTGTAGCAACCTTCACGGGTGTAGATATCACGACCCGCTAACTCTAGGGCAGTGTATGGTTGTAAGCCAGCAATTGGTTCGGTAGTCGATTTTTGAAAGAATAGCGGCACAATTTCCACTAATCCGCCAAAGGCGACTGTTACCAAAATCAGCACAATCATTAGAAAGTTACTGGTCTCAATTTTTTCGTGGCTGAAGCCACTTTTTGTATCATGATTCGACATAATAATTTTCCTTAAGCGTGAGC
>CANNEG010000108.1:0-3502 GCA_947503455.1 Betaproteobacteria bacterium | reverse complement strand
GTCGCTGTCGTGGCCATAATGATGACGGTAGGGGTTTACGGATTGGTTGCTTGCATTGTTAAGCTAGACGACCTCGGGCTGTACTTAATGCTAAAAAAAGGCAAAAGCGTGTACAAGCAGATCCAACGTAAACTTGGCAGGTACTTATTAGCTTTTGCGCCTATGTTAATGCGTACCTTATCAGTTGTCGGCACGCTGGCCATGTTCATGGTGGGTGGCAGCATTATAGGACATGGCATCCCAGCGCTACATCACTGGCCTGAGTATATGGTCGAAATGCCACAAGGATTAGTTTTCATTGCACCGATTTTAGTCGATGCCCTAATAGGTTTAATTGTTGGTGCAATGGGCTTTAGCTTGCTGACACTCACGAATAAAATAGTGCCTAAAAAAGCCAGCAACTAGCCATCATGGTTGTAATTGCTCTTTAGGCAGTGAGTGCTGTTTCAGGGAAGTATTTAACTGGCAGTGGGTGAAGTATATGTAAATGTTTTAAGCACTGTTCGCGCCAAATATCCAATTGCTCAACACTCAGATTTTTCAGTTCAGGCTCTAATAATGGCCTGTCACCATTGAGCACAATGCCAATATCCCTGACGGCTACTTGTGTTTTCGCCACGTAATAGACGAAGTGTTTAAATACTCTGCTGTCTAACAGGCTGACTGTTTTATAAATGACGTGCGGTAATTTAACAAACCGTAATACCCCATCCCAAAAAGCGAGGCGTTTTAAGGCAATATTAGTTGTAGTTTCACTACATCTAAACTGAATAGAAATAAATTTTGAAATAGCCGTTTGGTGGGCTGTCAGTAAATAGCGCGGTGAAGTCTTCATGATAGGTGCTAAATGTGCATCCATCGCCCACTCAGAAGTAATGTGTGTGAGTACTGTATTCTTGAACCATTTAGCCTCATGCGCAGGCACAAAATGGTTATGAGCAATGACATCCACATATAAATGGCTGACATAACCGATGGCAATAGCAGTTTCTTCATCTGTTTTGGCAGACAACATAAGTTGTTGGGCATTTTCCCATAGATGGGTATGTCGAAAACGATGACTGACAATCGCCAAATCAGGCAAGCAGGCGCCCGCCATGACTAATTCAGGAAAGCGCTTTATGGCATTTTGTAAGCGTGGATCTAGTAATGGCATCGCCCAAAGTAAGGATTGAGCGAAATATAAATGGGTGACTAATCCCCACGCATTGGCATCTATCGAGTAAAGGCAACAGGGTAGCCACCAATAATATTTCTTAATAAACGTAGGTAATTTCATAATGCATAATTTGACGTATCCTTATGAAAAACCCGTGACAAAAGCGTGATGGTTTAATGACAATTTTTAAGGTTATTTTCATCAAATTGTCATATTTAAGCATTATCGTTCTAAGCATCTAACTAATTGATTATATAAACACTTAGGACGCTTACTGCAATAATGACAAACCTAGAAGCAAGCACTAGACCATTAAAAATATTATTTATCTCGGATGTTTATTTTCCAAGAATAAATGGCGTCTCAACTTCCATTCGGACATTCGTTGAACAAATGCAGGTGCTAGGACATGAAGTACATTTAATTGCGCCAGATTATGAAGTGCTGACTGAAGATGAGGCTTGGATTAAACGTATCCCGGCACGCAGTATTTATTTTGACCCAGAAGATAAACTGATTAAGTTTGGTGAGGCGATGAAGTTGTTGCCGAGTTTGGAAAAAGAGCAATACGACATCATTCATGTGCATACGCCATTTGTTGCACATTACCTTGGCTTAAAATTGGCCGCTAAGCTCAATATTCCGTGTATAGAAACTTACCACACCTTTTTTGAAGACTATTTGCATCACTATCTACCTTGGATGCCTAAGGGTTTCGCAAAAGGTTTGGCGAGGATGATTTCTAAACAGCAATGTAATGCAGTTGATGCCATTGTGGCGCCATCCAATCCGATGTTAGAGGTGTTGCGGGCTTATGGCGTAAAAGCCAAGGCAGAAGTGATTCCTACGGGTTTGCAAGCGCATAGTTTTAAAGAGTCCGGTGGGCAAGCATTCCGATTGAAGCATAGTATTGAATTGGGTCGACCGATGTTGCTTTATGTGGGTCGAGTTGCTTTTGAAAAGAATATTGATTTTTTACTAGAGATGACTCAAAAGCTTATTGAAAAGCAGCCTGATGTACTGTTGGTGGTCACAGGTGAGGGGCCGGCAGAAGCTAGCTTACATAAACTCGCAAAAACATTGAACATTGAAAATAGTGTGAAATTTATCGGTTACCTAGACCGTGCTACTGAGCTTAACGCTTGCTATGCGTCTGCCGATGTCTTTGTCTTTGCCTCCAAAAGTGAAACGCAAGGTTTGGTGTTGCTAGAGGCGATGGCGCAAGGTACGCCAGTCGTCGCAATTGCTGAGTTAGGCACGGCCTCTATTTTAATTGAGGGTAAAGGGGCGCTTATTGCGCCGGATGATACGTGGCAATTTTCTGAAAAAGTGAATCAGTTGCTCACCTACCCTGCACATAGGTTCGAGCTCGGTAAACAGGCCAAGATTTATGCGCTCGATAAATGGACGGCGAAATTACAGGCGCAACGCATGATTGGATTTTATATGCAGATGATTAGTTCTAAAGACATAAATAGTAATCTGGCTAACATTCAGTCTACTACGCAGAAAAATTCAATGATTGCTAAAGGTGTGGCTTGAGTCGTTAATAGGTAAGCAAAAAAAATCCAGCAGTTGCTGGAATTTTTTTGCTTAGATATTAACAATGTTTAGAAATTAACCTTTATTCACTTCTTCAGCCATTTCTTCCATGCTGATATGGCGAACATCTTTGCCTTTTACCATGTACACCACATATTCAGAAATATTTTTCGCATGGTCGCCAATGCGTTCAATCGCTTTAGCGATAAATAACACTTCTAATGACATTGAAATGGTACGTGGATCTTCTAACATAAACGTGATGAGGTGACGTATGGTCATTTGGTAATGCTCATCAAGATTCTGATCCATTTGCGCAATTTCTAGTACCTTGCTTGCGTCTGAGCGGGCGAAGGCATCTAGTGCCATGTGCAACATTTCACGCGCTAAGTTTGCCATGGTTTTAATTTCGGCAAAACGAGGGGTCCACATACGATCAGTTTCTATGGTTTTTTGTGAAAAGCGTGCAATTTTGGCCGCTTCGTCACCAATACGCTCTAAATCGGTAATGGTTTTAATCATCATCAGTATCATGCGTAAATCACCTGCGGCAGGTTGGCGGCGCGCGATAATATGGCTGCAATCTTCATCGACTTGCACTTCTAGCGCATTCACTAGATGGTCTTTTTTAATGACAGTTTCAGCAAGTCTAGTATTAGATTTCACCAATGATTCTAGGGCATCAATAATTTGTTGCTCGACTAAGCTGCCCATTTCAAGCACCTTGGCACGTACCGCTTCTAATTCAGCATCGTACTGTTTGTAAATATGTTCAGATGACATCACTTAATCCTTTTAAAA
>CANNEG010000107.1:0-3615 GCA_947503455.1 Betaproteobacteria bacterium | reverse complement strand
TTTTCCTGTGTTGATTTATTTGATTCGGCTTTGCAAGCATTAAGCGTAATTGCACACGCACATGCCAGCATAAGATTAAGTAGTTTCATGTGCTAAACCTCGATGAGTTAATTCGTTTAATTATTTAAAGCGATATGATACCGCAAACTCGCTTGGCTTATATAGTCGGCAATCAGTGATTAACGTATCAGGGTTGGCTATAAACCCACTCTATAAGGGCATCTTGCGCGGCTTTGCTGGCGCCAGATTTTTCATGATTGACGATCATCACAACTACCTGACGTTTGTTTTGCTTGTCTAATATATAACCCGCAATAGCACTGACGCCCTCTAAAGAGCCTGTTTTTAAATGGGCATGATGTGCCACAGGGCTATCTTTTAAGCGTTTCATGACCGTGCCATCTAATGCCAAGATAGGTAGTGAGCTGATAAATTCAGGCATCACGGGGCTATGGTAGGCGCTCACTAGTATTTGCGATAAAAGCGTAGCGCTCATGCGCTCAGTGCGAGATAAACCTGAGCCGTTTTCAATCACTAATTCGTCAAGTTTAGGGTTATCACCCTTGAATGATTTACTGGTCAGCCAGTTTTTAATGGCGATAGCGCCGTTAGCTTCGGTGGCGGGGGTTGATATTTTTTCAGCGGCAATGGTGAGTAGCAATTGCCGCGCCATTAAATTATTACTCCACTTATTCATTTCTCGGATGACATCGCTCAGCGGGCTTGATAACTGCTCAACAACTTTCACTGCAGTCGTAGGTTTATCTTGTATTTTTAGCTGACCAGAAAACTTACCACCGAGATCAGCCCACAATTTTTTGAAGGTGTAAAACGCATATTGCTCATCATTAAACACACTGAGCTCTAGGTATTTGTCAGCACAGTCGGGTGAAAACGTGCCACTAAAAGTGACGCTTTTGCCTATTTCAATACCATTTTTTTCTTCAACGTTCACATTGTAAGTCATGTGGTTACGCCATTCGCCACAGGGGCCAGGGATCAGTCGCATGTAATTGATAATGTCTAATTCTGGCAGGGCAAACTCTTGGACAATATCGACCCGCCCTTTATTTGAATTACTGGCTACTGCGGTAAATTTAAAGCTGGTGTTACGACCATTGACTAAAAATGCGCTTGGGGTGGCGTTATAGGCACGCCAAATTTCGTTATCAAAAGTATTTTTACCGGCAATATTTTTTGAAAAATAGCTTTTATCGATAATTAAGTCGCCCTTAATTTCTTTAATGCCGGATTGCTGTAAGCTCATGAGCAACCGCCAAAAATCCTGCGCCTTAAAGTTAGGGTCGCCATAACCTTTAATGACTAAATTAGCATTTAGCACGCCGTTGGTAACTACGCCATCTTTATAAATTTCAGTTTTCCAACGATAGGCTGGGGTAAGCAAATCAAGCGCAGCATTGCTGGTAACAAGCTTCATTACCGAGGCAGGATTAAGAATTTTATCGCCGTTATGCATCAGGCTAGTGTTGGCGTTATCGACACTTTGCACCACGATTGCAACATTCTCTTGCGGGATACCTGATTTCTTCAATGCCTCGGCGACCGTGCTTGGCAACTCGGCATGCGCAGTCAAGCTGGCTAGGGAAAGGATAAAATAAATCAGGCGTTTTTTCATAAAACCTGCTTGAGCGCGCCTAATGTTGCATCCATCATGAAATCCACTTCAGATTCAGTAATCGTATACGGGGGCATAAAATAGACGGTGTTGCCGATGGGGCGTAATAACAGACCTTGGTTTAACGCGGCAGCATAACAAGCGCTAGCAAACTTAGTATGATTCGTTTGCACATCAAACGCTAAAATCATGCCTTGCTGGCGCATGTGCGTGATGGGTAGGGTATTAAAGGCTTGTGCTTTATTGCTTAAATAAGCCGCTTTCTGTTTATTTTTTTCTAACACAAGGTCTGATTCGAATATCGCTAATGTGGCTAGTGCGGCACTACAAGCCAAGGGATTGCCAGTGTAGCTATGGCTATGTAAAAACCCTTTTAGCGTACTGTCATCATAAAACGCTTGGTAGACTTTGTCGGTAGTCAGTACGGCCGATAAGGGTAAATAACCGCCAGTAATGCCTTTGG
Organism: Betaproteobacteria bacterium; assembly: GCA_947503455.1. Classification (GTDB taxonomy): domain Bacteria; phylum Pseudomonadota; class Gammaproteobacteria; order Burkholderiales; family Methylophilaceae; genus Methylotenera. Next base: position 1,516 of record CANNEG010000107.1, on the reverse strand, counting down.
ATAAACAGATAAAGTCAGGCGTAACCTTTGCCTGCTCGCAGGCAAACATCGTGCCGGTACGACCAAACCCTACGGCTATTTCATCCGCGATTAAATGTACTTCATATTGCGTACAAATTTCGCGCGCGCGTCGTAAATAGGTGGGGTGATACATCGCCATGCCCGCTGCGCATTGCACAAGGGGTTCTATAATAAAAGCAGCCAGTTGGGCATGATGTGCGCTCACATATAGTTCTAATTCATGGGCACAGCGCAACGCAAAATCTTCTGCAGTTTCACCTTCAGCACTTAATCTAAAATCAGGGCTAGGCATTTGCGCTGATTGCATCAAAAGTGGGGCATAGGTATCTTTAAAAATTGCCACATCCGTCACGCCTAGTGCGCCTAACGTTTCACCGTGGTAGCTATTTTTTAGACTGATAAACTTAGTTTTAAGTGGCTTGCCCGTATTGCGCCAATAATGAAAACTCATCTTAAGTGCAATTTCCGTTGCACTCGCGCCATCAGAGGCATAAAAGGCGTGACCTAAACCAGTGAGTTTGGCGAGTTTTTCAGATAGATTCACTACCGGCTCATGCGTAAAGCCTGCCAGCATCACATGCTCTAAAGTATCGAGCTGTAACTTAATGGCTTCTTTAATTCGTGGGTTATTATGCCCAAATAGATTCACCCACCATGAGCTGACCGCATCTAAATAACGCTTGCCATCAGCATCAACAAGCCAAACACCTTCGCCTCGTTGAATGGGGATTAGCGGGAAATTCTCGTGGTGTTTCATCTGGGTGCAAGGGTGCCACACTGACTGCATACTTCTGTTTAATAGCGTTTGATTGCTCATGTGTGAATTGTACGACTTTTTGCCTATGCAAATAAATCAAATGTCGTCATAAGCTATTGTTTAGTCTAAAATTCAGTCTCATCTAACGGTCTACTCACGCGCAATGCAAAAAACTCGTCGCCACCTAGAACTTCTCGCCCCTGCAAAAAATGTAGCGTTTGGCATTGAGGCCATTAATCATGGTGCAGATGCTGTATATATCGGCGGCCCAGCCTTTGGTGCAAGGGCTAAAGCACCTAATACTGTGGCGGATATTGCGCGTTTGGTAAAGCATGCGCATCGCTATCATGCAGAAGTGTTTGTCGCACTCAATACCATTTTTCATGATAACGAGCTGGCAGGCGCTCGTGAGCTAGTTCAGCAACTTTACGAGGCTGAAGTGGATGCGCTGATTGTGCAAGATATGGGGCTGCTTGAAATGGATTTGCCGCCTATTCAATTGCATGCAAGTACGCAAACTGATATCCGCACGGTTGAAAAAGCAGTATTTTTGGATCAGGTTGGATTTTCGCAATTAGTGTTAGCGCGCGAGTTAGATTTACCCACCATACAAAAAATTTCAGCGGCCACCACTTGCAACTTAGAATATTTTATTCACGGTGCTTTATGTGTGGCGTTTAGCGGTCAATGTTTTATCAGTCACGCCCATACCGGGCGTAGCGCAAACCGTGGTGAATG
>CANNEG010000106.1:0-3876 GCA_947503455.1 Betaproteobacteria bacterium | reverse complement strand
ATTCGGGCTAGCCGCCAATACACCAGTTTCTAAACTGATTTTGGCGTATACATTAGCGCCGTATTGATTTGATCCAAACATGATGGTGTCCTTTACTTGTTCTTAGTTAAATATTATTTATTGGCATTAATAGAAGCAATTTGCTGCGTCAAAAAGCTGCTAGTTTTAGACATACTAGACAGCAAAGTATCAAGCCTAGTAAATTGCGCACGGTAGCGCGCCTCAATTGTGGCTAATCGCGTGCTAATCGATTCTGACTGTTTATCTAAGCGGGTCATTGAGGTTTTAAGACCATCTGTTCTAGAAGTGACAATACCGCTATCACTCAATAAGTTGCTGATGACAGTATCTAGTTGGGCGGCATAGCCCCGAGTGAAATTCACTGTCCCACGCGCACCTAAGGCGCCGGCGACCACTTTTAGCCTTAAGCCTTCACTGGCATCGCCTGTTGCCCCGGTTAAACTGGTGCTACTGCCTGTGGCAGTAGCGCCATTAATCGTCCCGACCATACTGACCAAACTAGTACCAAGCTGGCTCACCGTGACCGCATAAGTGCCTGCTTGTGTTTTACTGGTACTGCTAGCATAACTAATTTGCGCATCCGTGGCCTTGGCTGAGGCGGCAAATAAACTGGCAATGTCATTAAAGTTGCTACTCATGGCGGTAGTGAGCTTAGTTGAATCTAACGCTAATTGACCGGTACTTTGAAAAGACACGCCAATTTGGCTAAGCGTAGTAAAACTGCCCGTTGTGGCAATGGCCTTAGTCATTACCGCTTTAATTTGGCTCATCACCGAACGTGCGGTAGCATCGCCCAACAACGCACCAGAGGCTTTACCTGTTGAATCGTACTTAGTTAAGTTACGCAAGGTGCTATCAAGCTTATTATAGGCATCCACAAACGCCGTAACCGAAGTCTTCACCGCCTCTTGATTACTGGCCACTGCCAAATTCACACTGGCACCGCTACTGGTGGTGAGTAAATTAAGCGTGACGCCTTCTACTACATCAGTAATGGTATTGCTGGCTTTAGTGACCGTAATACCATCCACCTCCATCACGGCACTTTTTGCCACTTGCATTTCTGTCATATTGGCAATGCCATTACTTTTATCATAGGCAAGCTGTGAGATGCCTGAAATTTGTAAGCTATTCACTTCACCAGTATCTTTTGAAGTGATGACTAATTGATTGGCACTACCATTGTTGACGATGGTCGCCGTTACGCTGGCATTGGCAGCATTAATCGCATCGCGCACGCCAGCCAAGGTGTTATTTGAGCTATCAATGGTAATACTCAAGGCCGTTTTATCCGTATTGGCCGTAAAAGCATAAGGGCTAGCCGCATCGTAGCTACCAAAGGCAATGGCCAAGGTGCCGGTATCCACCGTATCTGCCGTACTGGCAAACCCCGCAGAAGCTAATTTTTGTGATTTGGCCAATTGACTCACGGTGAGTGCATAGTCACCTAAGGTAGCACTGCCATTAGCCGTAGCCGTTAACACACTGGTATTGCTAGAAGTTACCGTTTGCGCATTAAATTTTGAGGTGGTAGACAATGCGCTGACTGCAGTTTGAAAGGTGGATAAACTACTTTTCAAACTGCCATAAGCAGACACTTGAGATTGGTAATCAGTTTTTTGCTTAGTCACGGCGGTTAATGGTTTTTGCTCAACCCCCATTAAGCTCGTGACAATCCCATTGACATCAAGCCCTGATCCTATTCCTGCTGATGAAATGCCCATGTCAAAACCCCTCAACCCTAAATAAAACCGCAGCGCACGCTTTAATATTTTTACACCACATTAAGCATGACTATAAAACCTACTGATAACAATCATTTGCTTAAATAAGGCCATAAAAATAGCGCTTATAGCCAATAGCGCTATAAGCCTTATGCTGTTTGCCGAATCACCAAGCCTTGCAAGCGATCCAGCGTTTTAGACATGGCCAATACTTCCTCATTAGGAATTTGTCTTAATACCTGATGAGAGTCCACATCCACTACTTTTACCACCATACGTTCCGTTTGTTGGTCTAATTCAAACTGGATGGTTTGTAAGGCCGGGGCGACAAAATCATTTAACTTTTTAACCGCGGCGACTAATGAGGCACTATCTACCCCAAGGTCTTGCTGACGTTCAACCTTGGCTACCTCAGCTTTATACGCAGCTTTGCGCTCCAATGAGTTTTGGCTACTGACAATATTGTGCACAGCAGCCACTGGCCTCGCTGAACCAGAAATATCTAACAACGTATTAATCATGATGATCTCCTTAGCAAAAAACCCACAGGATGCATCATCCTGTGGGTAGTTGAACTACGCTATAACATTAGCCTCTTAATAGTGCTAACACACCGTTAGGTAATGAGTTAGCTTGAGCTAGCATGGCAGTACCTGCTTGTTGCAAGATTTGGCCACGAGTTAAGTTAGCAGTTTCTGCGGCAAAGTCGGCATCCATGATGCGTGATTTAGCAGCAGTTTGGTTTTCTGAAGCAATTTGCAAGTTGCTAACTACTGATTCAAAGCGGTTTTGCACAGCACCCAATGTGGCGCGAGTGGTATTGACTGCATCAAGAGCTGTATCAAGGGCTCCAAGAGCTGTTGCAGCATTAGCTGCACTAAGAACATCGCCAGCAGCTACAGTACCAGCAGTTACAGATGCAACTGTAATTGTCTCGCTAGCATTTGCGCCCACTTGGAAGTCAACCGCTGAACCAAACACACTAGAACCATTAAATTTAGTACTTGTACCTAGACGAGTAACTTCGCCTTTTAATGCCTGATACTCAGCATCTAAGTTAGTACGATCTGCGAGTGTATTTGTGCCGTTGGCCGCTTGAACCGCTAATTCACGCATACGTTGCATCGCATCAGCTTGTTTAGATAAAGCACCTTCAGCCGTTTGAGAGAATGAAATTGCGTCGTTAGAGTTACGAATTGCTACGTTCATGCCCCGTACTTGGGCATCCATACGCGTTGCAATGGCTAGGCCAGCTGCATCATCTTTAGCGCTGTTAACACGTAAACCTGAAGACAATCTTTGTAATGAAGTCGTTAATGAAGCTTGTGAAGCGCTTAGATTGCGTTGTGTGTTTAATGAAGCAATGTTTGTATTGATAATTGAAGCCATGATAATTCTCCTAAATTTAAATTAAATGTTAATAACACGGTATTGCTTTTAAGCTTCGCGGTTACTGTTCAATTTGCGTCGCTGTTGAAACTATTATCGGTAAGCAATTTAGAAAGTTTAGCTTTAGGTTAAAAAAACTTTTACAGCTTGTCACACACCTAATCGTTTACTTTTTTATTTCTCACCGCATCAGCAATCCTGATGTTAAGGTTATCGGAGACAATGTAAAAAACTTTAAATTATTTTTAAAAATACAATAAAATCATCGCGTTACAAATAAAATAAATGAGTGCTATTGAAATGCAGCTGGAGATTTTTTAGAAAAATAGAGGATACAAACACCATATTTTAAATAAAAATAATTTAAAATAATTGAGGTTTATTGCGGCAATTGTTAAAAGTGAGGGGGTTTATCCCCTCTATTTTGAGGATAGAAAAGTGTAAAAATTGAAGGTTAAGAAAGTAATGAGCTCGTTTTATACTTAAAAACAAGCGCGAGAATTAAAAACTAATCGACTAGATTGTTTTTAATGGCGTAATGCGTGAGATCGGCATTATGGCGTAATTGCATTTTTTCTAACATGCGGGTGCGGTACATGCTGATCGTTTTAACAGAAAGTGATAGCTTCTCAGCAATGTCACCCACCGAAAAACCTGAAGCAATCATGGTAAGCGTTTGAAATTCACGGTCTGAAAGCGTCTCATGCGGAGCTTTAACTGTATCCATCCCCACTTGATTAGC
>CANNEG010000105.1:0-4015 GCA_947503455.1 Betaproteobacteria bacterium | reverse complement strand
TAAAGCAGTTTTTATAAACGAGTAAGCTTATTTGCTGCTCTAAATCACGCTTTAATCGATTAACCGTCGCCGGCATTTTCGCTTGTTGCGCTGTAAGCAATTGGTATTCTGTGGCAATGCTTTGTGCTTGCCTTGCTACTGCCTGACTTACCGCTGGCAAACGTGTTCTCGCGCGGGCTTTTAACTTCATAAAATCAGCATTGGTGCGTGGTAAGTCATCTTCACCAATAAAAGCACGGTCTGAAATGGTGACGATTAAATCTTCACGCAAATCATCGGGCAATACGACGTTACGCAAAATGAGTGCGTACTGATTAAAGTTAGGTAAACTTTTCTCTAGTTGCTTTATTTGTTCTTTAAGCTCAAAGCGCATCAATCGGCATACGCCTTTTCGATGGTTAATGGTCGCATCCGTCTCGGTGTCAAACAACTTAACGGAAATGCTGTCTTTATCATCTTCTAGCGCAGGGTAACCGGTAATTTTTCGACCATCACGCTCAAAACTGAGTGTTGTTGGTAAATCACCAAAATCCCACTGCTTTAAACCAGTCTTTTCAATATCTGGCGAAGTGTTTCTAAAAGTCAGTTGTGCGGCAGAACCCAACTGTTTTTTAAGTGCATTCCAATCACGCCCCATGGCTAATTCGCGTCCAGCATCATCTACGACACTAAAATTCATCAGCAAATGTGCGGGGGTTTCTTCAGTCCAATCTTCTACAGAAATTTTTAAGGTGGTCACGCGCTGAATATGTGCCGCTAATACTGACTTAATTAAGCCTTCGCCAATGTGGGCTTGCTCCAAAAATACCGTGACAAACTCTGGTACCGGTACGCATACGCGGCGGAAAGACTTTGGTAAAGCTTTAATCAGATAAGTTAGTTTTTCACGCAGCATACCCGGCACTAGCCATTCAGTTTGTGCGTAATTAAGTTGATTTAACAAAGCTAATGGCACTGTAGCAGTGACCCCGTCGAGAATGTGGCCGGGTTCAAACCGATATTTAAGCGGAATCTCAACACCATCAAGAAGCATTTTTTCAGGAAACTGCATAGCGGTAATCGCATCGGCACCATGACGCATTAAATCATCACGTGTCAGATACAAAAGTTTGGGATTAACTTTTTCTGCACCTTCTCGCCACTTTTCAAATGTTGCCGCCTGAAAAATATCCGCGGGTATCTTGCTGTCATAAAATGCAAATAATTGATGTTCATCGACCAGCACATCTTGGCGGCGTGCTTTGTGTTCTAATTCTTCTACTTCGGTAATTAAGTGTTCATTTGCCGTAAAAAATGGTGCTCTAGTATCAAAATCACCATTCGCTAAGGCTTCTCGAATAAATATCTCACGAGATTGCTTAGGGTCAATCGGCCCGTAATGCACGCGACGCTTAGGGATGATGGTTAAGCTATACAAAGAGACGCGTTCCCAAGCGTTTACCATGCCCATTTTTCTATCCCAGCGGGGGTCTGAATATTGGCTTTCGGTTAACCCTCGCGCTAGCGGCTCTATCCAATCGGGTTCAATCTTTGCAACGCAACGTGCATAGAGTTTGGTAGTGTCTACCAATTCTGCCGCAATCACCCATTTCGGACGCGTTTTTTTAAGTGCAGAACCAGGCGCTACAAAAAAGCGAATGCCGCGCGCGCCGGCGTATGAATCATTATCGCCATCTTTAAAACCAATATTACCGAGCAACCCGGCTAATAAAGCTTTATGAATCTGGTCGAAGTTTGCTTCTTTCTCATTTGCCTTAAAATCCATCTCGTCGGTAATTTGTTTAATTTGTCCATGTAGCTCACGCCATTCTTTTAAACGTAAGAAGGATAGAAAATTACCGTGACACTGATTTAATAAATCTTTATTAGACTTTTTAGTTTTCAGCGCATTGTCAAAGAAGTCCCACAGCTTGAGATAGCTCATAAAATCAGAGCCTTCTCCCGCAAACTTAGCATGTGCATTGTCTGCGGCTTCGCGTTTATCCATAGGCCTTTCGCGCGGATCTTGTATACTCAATACGCTGGCAATAATTAATATTTCAGTCAGGCAACTTTCACGTTTGGCAGCTAAAATCATACGTCCCACGCGTGGATCTAATGGTAGTTTGGCAAGTTGTAAGCCAATTTCAGTGATTTGACGTCGACCATCTACCGCACCGAGCTCTTGCAATAACTGATAGCCATCAGTGATTAATCGACTGCTGGGTGCTTCAATAAATGGAAAGTCATTAATATCGCCCAAACGTAAGGCAGCCATACGTAATATGACGCTGGCAAGTGAGCTGCGTAAAATCTCTGGCTCGGTAAACTCTGGACGACCATCAAAGTCTTGCTCGGAATACAATCTCACGCAAATACCGTTAGATACACGGCCACAGCGCCCCGCACGCTGCTTAGCCGCAGCTTGGCTAATTTTCTCTATCTGTAACTGTTCAACTTTGGCACGTGTGCTGTATCGGTTCATTCTTGCCAACCCAGCATCAATCACATATTTGATACCTGGAACGGTGAGTGAAGTTTCTGCCACATTGGTGGCTAATACGATACGGCGAGTGGAATGACTCTTAAATATTTTCTGCTGATCTTCAATACTTAAACGCGCGAAGAGGGGCAACACTTCAATATGTTTAAGTTTGGTTGAACGACCTTGATATTTACGAAGATGCTCCGCTGTATCGCGAATTTCACGCTCCCCCGGTAAAAATACTAAAATATCGCCATCACCTTGCCGTAACAAATCATCTGCGGCGTCTAATATGGCCTCTTCAATGGCCTCTTCTTCGTCATCTTCCTCTAGCCAGCGTGCTTCAGTTTTAGCTTTGCGTGCAATACCAAAAATCGTATCGTCTTCTAAATCAAATTGAGCGTTATTAGCCTCTGCTGTCGTCTGTGCACGAAAACCCGCTTTACCTAATGGGCGATAACGAATTTCGACGGGATAAGTACGACCAGAAACCTCAATGACAGGTGCGTTATTAAAGTGTGCTGAAAATCGATTGGCATCTATCGTGGCTGAGGTGACGATGATTTTTAAATCTGGGCGCTTGGGTAATAATTGCTTGAGGTACCCCAACAGAAAATCGATATTTAAGCTACGTTCGTGCGCTTCATCAATAATAATGGTGTCATAAGCGTTAAGAAATTTATCGCCTTGGGTTTCCGCCAGTAAAATGCCATCAGTCATCAGCTTGATATAAGTGGATTCTGTCAGTTTATCGTTAAAGCGCACTTTATAGCCTACCACCTCGCCAAGGGGGCTTTTCAGCTCTTGTGCAATACGTGTAGCAACAGAGCGAGCAGCGATGCGTCGAGGTTGAGTGTGGCCAATCAACCCTGAAACGCCACGACCAAGTTCAAGGCAAATTTTAGGAATCTGTGTGGTTTTACCTGAACCCGTTTCGCCGCAAATAATCACCACTTGGTGATTAGATATAGCTTTCGCGATTTCATCTTTTTTGCCACTGACGGGCAATTCAGGTGGATATTCTGGTTTGGGTAAACTAGCTAATCGAGAGGCGAACTTTTGTTGAGATAAGCGTATTTTTTGTGTAATTTCGTTAAGTAACCGTTGTGCTTTTATTGCGGAGTTGTCGTCTTTTAATTTTTTATTTTCTAGCGCGTCTTTTAATTTCCGGCGCAGTACAAAACGGTCTGTCAGCATACAGCTTTGTAACGCAAGCTCTAAAGAGGCTGACGTTAACACTTTAGACTTAAGGGTTTCAGGCTGGTTAAGATTCATAGCTAGGCATTTTAACATGCCGACGATGATGCTTTGCTTACTGGATTAAACATGCTTTAAACTGAGTAAGGTCACAATCAATGCTTGCCCTTGCCCTTGCCACGAGAACTAATCGCTAAAGACCTCACGCCATAAAGTTTTTACCGCTAATACATGTGCGCTGACTGCAGATAAGGGCACCTGCAAATGCGCTGCGCCCTGTAACTTGAGCATATGCTGCGTATGTCGATAATCTCTGTAAGCTAATACCACCTTTTCAGCTAATGTTGCTTCGAT
>CANNEG010000104.1:0-4062 GCA_947503455.1 Betaproteobacteria bacterium | reverse complement strand
GGTAAAGGCGGCGCGTTGCATTTGGGCTTGCCCGTATTTAATACGATGCGTGAGGCTGTAAGGCAAACGGGTGCTAGTGCCAGTGTTATCTATGTACCACCAGCATTTGCAGCAGACTCTATCTTAGAAGCGTGTGACGCCGGTATTGACCTGATTATATGCATTACTGAAGGCATCCCAGTATTAGATATGCTCAATGTAAAAGCCGCTTTAAAAGCTAATGGCGCGCGATTAATTGGCCCCAATTGTCCGGGCGTGATTACCCCAGACGAATGTAAAATTGGCATTATGCCGGGTAGCATCCACTTGCGCGGTAAAGTGGGTATTGTGTCACGCTCTGGTACGCTGACTTATGAAGCGGTGCATCAAACAACGGCCTTAAAGTTAGGTCAAAGTACTTGCGTGGGCATCGGTGGTGATCCGATTAAAGGCCTTAATTTTATTGAGTGCTTGCAAATGTTTGAGGCTGATGATGAAACAGAAGCCATTATTATGGTCGGAGAAATCGGTGGCTCAGATGAAGAAGCGGCGGCTGAGTATATTAAAAGCCATGTCACTAAGCCAGTGGCCGCTTATATTGCCGGGCAAACTGCACCAGCAGGTAAACGCATGGGGCATGCAGGTGCCATTATTTCTGGGGGTAGTGGTAAAGCGTCAGACAAAATCCGCGCGCTAGAGTTGGCCGGCGCTGTCGTTGCGAGTTCGCCTGCTGGCTTGGGTGAAGCGGTACTTGCCGCTATTCAGCATAAAGCTAGCTAGCCCACATTTACAAGGCTATATTAAGCACAATATGACAACCATGCCTCAACGTTTTTTTAGAATAGTTGGCCTACTATTATGTTGGTTGATGGCTGCTGCCATGACGCCCGTTATGGCCAATGAAGATGTCACTTATCTACTCACAGCAGCTTCAAAGGGTGATTTGGAGATAGTCAATGCCATGCTGGCCAGTGGCGCAAATGCGAATGTCAAAGATGAAGATGGTATGACGGTCTTGATGTATGCGGCACGTAAAAATCAGGTAGGCGTAGCGACTGTGCTGATTGATAAAGGGGCAGACATCAATGCAACGGATGCTGGTGGATGGACGCCATTAATGTTTGCCGCCAAGAAAAATAATATTGCCACAGTTAGCGTCTTGTTATTAAGAGGCGCTGATGCCAAAGTGCGCGACCCTTCAGGCTGGAGCGCATTAGGCATCGCAGCAGTTTCTGGATTTGCGCCAACAGTTGATCTATTAGTTAAGCACGGGGTAGATGTTAATACGCAAAGTGATGGCGGTAAAACCATATTGATGTACGCGGCAAAAAGTGGTGACATTCCTACACTTACCACGCTACTAGACAATAAAGCCAATACGCTAGCACGCGATCAATTAGGGATGACTGCACTTATGATTGCTGCGCGCGAGGGTCATGCCTCGGCAGTAGACTTGTTAGCAAAGCGTGGCGCTCTGGTGAATCAAAAAGATTTATCAAAGTGGAGCGCGCTTAATTGGGCCGTCAAAAAATCAAAATTTGACGCGGCAAAAGCATTGGTAGAGGCTGGTGCAGATGTGAATAATTTAGATGCAGAGGGTACGCCCTTGCTGCATATTGCAGTTGATAATGGCAATGCTGATATTGTTAAATTATTACTTGAGCGCAATGTAAAAGTGAAAGCTAAAGATCAGTATGGCTTAACCGCTTTGGTGTATGCGCTTAAAGGGCAACATACGGAAATTATCCGGCTCATTAAAGATGCTGGAGGTTCTTATTGATAGTCGCAATCGCGCAAATTAATTGCATGGTCGGCGATATTGCTGGCAATGTTGAGAAAATTATCGCGAGTGCAGTTCAAGCAAAAGCACAGGGTGCGACATTGTTAGTCACGCCTGAACTTTCATTATGCGGCTATCCTCCGGAAGATTTATTGCTACGTGCAGACTTTTTGCAAGCGTGTGACGCAGCATTGCAAGATTTATGCACTTCCTTAACTGACATCACTGTTATTGTCGGGCATCCACAGCAAGTGGGCGAGGCTTGTTATAACGCCGCTTCAATTTTGCAAGACGGTAAAATCATTGCAAGCTACCATAAGCATGCACTACCCAATCATAGTGTGTTCGACGAAAAGCGTTATTTTAAAGCTGGCGATGAAGCGCTGGTATTTGAGCATCAAGGCCATCAGATTGGGGTGCTTATTTGTGCGGATGTATGGGAGCCTCAGCCAGCATTATTAGCTAAAGCAGCGGGTGCCGACTTGCTAGTAGTGTTAAACGCCTCGCCATTTCACATGGAAAAGCAATCTACCCGTTTAGCTATTTTGCGTGAACGTGTTGTTGAAACTCAATTACCGGTTATTTACGTCAACATGCTGGGCGGCCAAGATGAATTAGTATTTGATGGGGGTTCATTTGTATTGGATGCCAAAGGCCGTATCACCCATCAATTGCCAGCTTTTGAATCAGCATTAGTGGCCGTTGAGTTTACAGGCCTGCAGCCGAAATTAGGTTCAATTACGCCCCATTTGACGGTTGAAGCTTCTGTCTACAATGCTTTAAAACTTGGACTTGCTGATTATGTGCATAAAAATGGGTTCCCTGGCGTTGTGTTGGGTCTGTCAGGGGGTGTAGATTCTGCATTGACGCTGGCGATAGCGGTAGATGCATTGGGTGCTAAAAACGTACATGCAGTACTGATGGCCTCTGAATTTACAGCCAGTATGAGTGTGGATGATGCGATTGAGATGGCGAATACGCTAGGTGTTAAATACAGCTTAATGCCAATTAACACACTTTTTGAAAGCTTTAGAAGTGCACTTTCAGATGAGTTCTCAGGCTTACCTTTTGATGCGACTGAAGAAAACTTGCAAGCCCGAATTCGTGGCATGTTACTGATGGCGCTATCCAATAAATTTGGCAGTATTGTGGTGACAACGGGTAATAAAAGTGAAATGGCTGTCGGTTATTGCACCTTGTATGGTGATATGGCGGGGGGGTTTGCTTTGTTAAAAGATGTACCTAAAACTTTAGTCTATCAACTTTGCCAGTACCGTAATCATTTGTCTCAGGTGATTCCACAACGCATTATTACTCGGCCACCCTCAGCAGAGTTACGCGCCAATCAAATAGATCAAGATAGCTTGCCGCCTTATGAAGTGCTGGATGCGATAGTCGAAGCGTATGTAGAAAACGATTTAGGACGTGCTGATATCACCGCCATGGGCTTTAACGTGACCGATGTCAATCGTGTCATTAGCTTAATTGATAGAAATGAGTATAAACGGCGACAGTCGCCAGTGGGTGTGCGCATTACCCATAAAAGTTTTGGTAAAGATAGGCGTTACCCGATCACAGTGAAGCTAGATTTTTGAAGCACACTCAGTAATATTTAGTCATTATTTATTCACATAAGTCGCTGCTTAGATACTATGATTACATGAAACAAACTATACTGATTAAACGTTTTAGCGATACATTTTATGGAGTTTGGCCAGCATGAAAAAAATTGAAGCAATTATCAAACCATTTAAATTAGATGAAGTGCGTGAGTCTTTATCAAGCATTGGCGTCAATGGTTTAACGGTGACGGAGGTAAAAGGCTTTGGTCGTCAAAAAGGCCATACTGAGCTTTATCGTGGCGCTGAATATGTGGTCGATTTTTTACCTAAAATAAAATTAGAGCTAGTGGTGTCTGATGATATTGTTGAATCTGCCATGGATGCCATTATTAAAGCGGCTCATACCGGTAAAATTGGTGATGGTAAGATTTTTGTGAGCTCAGTGGAACAAGTGATACGTATCCGTACAGGCGAAACCGGCGAATCTGCAGTCTAAAGTTTTTATAGGAGCGAATTTATTCGCTCCTACCAGTAAGTAATCAACCCCACCCCGACTATCTTTAACGCCATCTTTTACTCATTATTTCAAACGTCTTTATGCTGTTTTCTATATGCAACAGTCTATTAAGTTAGATGTTATGTGGCCGGTATGTGTTTAATGGGCGCTGTGAGTTTAGTGTTTGATGATTAAAATCCCAGCCAGCGCGCCCCTTGATAAAACACAAAACTGACTAGCCAGGC
>CANNEG010000103.1:0-4217 GCA_947503455.1 Betaproteobacteria bacterium | reverse complement strand
ACGCGGTCGCCAGCGTTGCCTTTTACCACAACAGTGCCGCCGCTCATCCCTTTTCTAAGGCCCGCTGACGCGCCTCCTAAGAAATCGCCAGTATTACCTTCAATTGTTATTAAGCCATTTTGCATATTGCATGCGGCAAAAGCTAATGTACTACCAAGACAATGAATAACGCCTTGTTTTAAACCAAAGCCTAAATAAGCGCCAGCATCGCCCTCAATATGAATGTGACCAGATGACATATTGGCCCCTAGGTAGTCAAACTGATGGCTGGCATTTTTGAAGTGGATATTTTGCGTATCATGACCGCTAATGTTAAATAGTTCATCTACGCGTAATTGATTTTTGCCGTAGTGAATCAGTAAGCTGGCGATTTCTGAGACTGATTTATTGGCTAGATGATTTGGGGTAAGGGCTGAGCAATTAATAGAAAACTGTAGCGCTTTTTGTAAGGTGAAAGTCAGCGCACTCATTAAACACTTCCCACCATAATTTCATGCAATTTGAAATGATGTGGACCTAATTTTCCACCATAATTGCCAGCAGAAATCCGCTTTACACCACTTGCTGCGCCTAGGTTACAAATCGCTTGTATGCCAACTTGCATGGCTTTCGTGATATCAGCAAAGCTGATGCCATCAATCACAATTTCCATGACGCTTTCAATCTCAGGTGAAAGTTCGGTATTGGTGAGGCCTTTTAAGGTGGGACAAAAGGCATCATTGGTTGAGGCAAACATTGTCTTATAGCGACTGCCGACTTTAGAGCCAGAGCGAACTACGCCGCCAGGAAAAGGCATGATAACGTTAGGGATTTTTTTCATGGCATCAATGGCGACTTCAGCAGCAGCTAATGCCAACGGTTGTGAGGTGGCTAAAATTAAAAAATTACCGCCTCCAATAGCGCGTACCATACCGGTGGTTTCTTCACATAAGAATTCGCCATCCATGACTGGGATACGCCAGTAACGTTTGTTGGCAATTAGCTTAGAGGTTTGATAGCCATCACCAAAGAAGCGTAAATTTTTGCCTAAGTTAATATGATCCTCACTGGCAATGCCTGCAAATGCTGCAGCGGTAGGGCAAGTGAGTATGCATTGCCCCATGCGTGTTTCGAGTTGTTGCATGAGTACTTTGCTGCCCATGGCAAACATTAAAATACTAATACCTGCTCTACCATCTGGCGTTTCTTCGACAGTTAATTCACGTTCAATGCCCGCTTCTACGCCACAGCCAATCACTGACGTGGCAAATCCAGTCATGGCATTGGCGGCGTGATAGGCCCATTTTAAGTTTTGTGCTGTGATGATGACGCGCGTGCCACGCATATTAAATGCTTCTGCAAATGTATCGTCAATTTGTACGCCGTTAATTAACATGGAATTAATCGCTACTGACCTAAGCCGTCTCATCACCTGAAATAATCTTACCAACCCATGCTTCAATGGGGATAATGCCTATTTCTTGCGCCTTTTTAGCATCGGCTGCAAGCAAAATGTCTTGCACTAAATCTACTTGCTTCCACCCTGCTAAAGGGGTTTCGCAATGTTCACGGGGCACATAGCGTGAATCACGGACTTTTTCATATTTTGGGATATAGCGAGGGCAATTTTGCCAAAATTCAGATAGTTTAACGGTCACTACAAAGTCAGCTTCTTTGTAATGCGCTAATAGTGCAGGGTCTTTTGAAATGCTTGCACTGCCTTGCACGCGCAATCGGTTAGGTGTTTCAAATGAGATAAAAAGGATGCCTACATTTGGGTTGGTGCTGATGTTACCCATGGAGAAAAACATGCCATTGCCATCGTAGCTAGGAAATATGAGAGTCGTACTATCTAGTACTTTTACAAAGCCGGCATCGCCGCCTTTGTATGAAACGGTAGGGCGCCCTTGGTGATCAATGGAGGACAAAAAGAACATGCCGACACTTTCAATAAAGCCTTTGGCCCCCTCATCAAACTCAGTGCGACAAACAAGCTCCTCTACACGATCAGCCATGCCTCTAGTGCCAAAAGCATCTTGAATAACGCGGTGTTGCTCACCATATAATCTGCTCATTATGACTCTCCTATTTTCAGTGTGAAGCTTGCTTGTTTTGATGAACGATGATGCTACCACGACCGTCACTGCTTATTTCTTCATCATTAATCTTAAAGTTATCTAATTGCATCGTGTGGTATTGATTGAAATAATCTTTTAGATCTTTTTCTACGCCAATATCAAAAGATGGCTTAGTTGTATGCGTGGTGCCCCAAACTACTTTTACTACTTTGCCATCTTTAACAACCAGTTCACCATCTTTAAATACATAGTCAGGTTTGGCAAACATGGCTTCGCGGTTAGCTTGGTCAGTATATACCGTGATGTCAGCCCCTGCGCCAACGCTTAAATGGCCACGGTCATTTAGCCCTATTAGCTTTGCCGCGCCAGCACGGGTCATAATCGCAATGTCATACAGGCTATATTCACGATTTAAGCTATTTAGATTGCTCATGGCTTGTGCATCTAAATTGAGTTTAGCAAAAGCTTCATTTCTAAAACTTCTGTCCATGAGTAAGCGAATTAGATGCGGGTAACTGGTAAATGGCGCACCATTAGGGTGGTCTGTGGTTAAAAAGATGCGCCAAGGGTCTTCTACAGACAAGAAAAGCTCTAGGCCGATGGCCCATTGCAATGCATTGACGTAATTTTGGTCGCGATATTTAAATGGCAACACGCCACAGCCTGCATCGCATTCAATATCCATCAGTACAGATTTCTTAGGGTTAGCATGTTTTGCATTGAGTTGTTGCATCATACTGTCGCCAGAAGCGGTGACCGTTTGGCCAAATAAAATTTGACCGACATCGGCAGTGATGTGTTTATTCTTATTTAATGCTTCTGAAATTTGTGCGGCTGCTGAAGAAAATTTCTTATCGCCTTCAGTCCCATAGCTATGAAATTGAATGTGCGTCAGGTGCATGGGTAAGCCATCAGAAGCGCCCATCGTATTCAGTGTGGTTTCAAAATTGCCTGCTGCCCCTAAGTTATTGCAATGCACATGCAATGGCTTGGCGATGCCCAGCTCATGCACAGCACGACTTAAGCTTTTTAAAATTTCTCTTGGGGAGATTTGGTAATGGCGGTTGTTTTCATCCAAATCTAACTTGCGCTGATTGAATTTGAAGGCATTGATACCACCAGGATTAACCACTTTAATGCCAATGGATTGGGTAGTATGCAGTATCCAAGCCACATAATCGTTGATGGATTTTTGATCTTTTTTACTGGCCAACATACGCAAAAAATAATCATCATTACCCAACATGGCATAACTACCTTTGTCGATCATGGGTGTGTCGGCCATTTCTAGGTGTGCTTGGCGAGCATTGACTGGCATGAGAGCCGGTTCGAAGGCCGCGGTATAACCCATTTCTATGTAGCGAAAGCCTGTGTCTGTGGTGTTAGGCGTGGCGTGGTGGCTACAGTTAGGCGTGCAAATATGGGCTTCAGGTTCGCTATATTTTTTGCTTTCTTGAAACTCGGGCAACATCATACGTGCGATATTGATTTTCCCACCACCAATATGGCTGTGCATATCAATCGCACCGGCCATGACAATTTTGCCGCTTAAGTCAAAGGTTTTTGTAACTTTGCTCATGTCCAACGGCTTTGCAATAATACGGCCCTGTGCAATGTAAATATCTTCCTGCACCCCATTTTTTTGCTGTGCAGGGTCGTATAATCGGCCGTTTTTAAGACAGGTAATCACGTTAGTAAAGCCTCAATTTGGTGTATGACTTCACTTAAACTTGGCAGTTGATTTTCACGTAACTTTTTGAGTGGCATTACTACTGAGCTGTCCATTCTAAATATCGACCCTGTATGGTCTACACCAGGGATGCCAACGGGAATAAAGACATCTGGGGCTTTATCAAATTGCATATTGGCGTGGCCAATGACGATGGTTGGTGCGTCACAGTGAGGCGGCAGGTGAGCATTAAATGTACTAACCCACAATAAGGCGTCACATTTTTTGAGTTGTTGTGTGCTTGAAAGGTAATAAGCATCATATGTAGCTTGGCTTTCAAAATGACGGCTTCTCGTGGGGTAGCCGCTTAACCAAGTACTGACGTTATTCACGGTAGAATCGCCATCGCCACTATTTAAGGGTAAACCCGCGACGCGTGTACTTTCATTCAACTTGGCGATGAGATGTGTGATGCTTTGTACGGTAAGCTC
>CANNEG010000102.1:0-4252 GCA_947503455.1 Betaproteobacteria bacterium | reverse complement strand
AAGCCATCTGCAGAGGTGTTGCCTGGCACACCCGCATTGACAATATGCCAACCGGTCTTAGCGGCCAGTATGCTGGCGTAATCCTCACCCTTATTGGCACCTGTGCCATACGTCAAGCTATCGCCTAAAATCACCACATTGGCCTTGGCAGGCAAGGCCGTAAAATGCGGATCACGCCCACAAGCCGCCAACTGAATGACGAAACAAACAATGAGGAGTAAATTTTTCATAGCATTTGCCAATATACGACGCTTATTTTGGTAAAGCGTACACCACAATATTGTCACCAGCGGTGTAGCCAAAAATCGCATTACCCCCCGCGGCAACCGCGACATATTGCACCCCGTCAACTTCATAACTAATTGGCGGGGCATTCACCCCTGCATCCACCTTAGTTTGCCATAACAACGCGCCGGTCTGGCTGTTGTAAGCGTTAAAGTTACCGCTACCCTCACCCATAAACAATAAGCCACCACGCGTTGCCAACAGGCCGCCCATCAGCGGTTGTTCGGTTTTCACTTGCCAGCGCATTTTACCAGTCGCTAAATTGATGGCGGATATCACGCCCCAACGCGGGTCTGTGGTTGGCTCAGAGGATGCGTAGCGAATCGCTGCGGCATCACTTGTTGCAGGTTCTTCTACCAGTGTATATTTAACCGGTGCGTGTATGCCTGCCACATAACTGGTTTGGCTACTTTCATCTAAGGCACTCGGACTCCAATTAGAGCCGCCTAATATGCCAGGATAAAGCACAGTGCCGGCTTTGGTGGCTTTGGCAAATAGGTTCTTTTGTGGCACAAATGCGTCTGACTTCATCAACAGCTTGCCGGTTGTTCTATCATTCACATAGTACCAACCCGTTTTACTGGCTTGACCAACTGCTGCTATAGGCTGACCACCCGTTTGATAGTCAAACAGCACCGGTGGGCTGGCTAAATCGTAACCCCAAACATCATGGGGTACTTGTTGATAATGCCATTTCAATTTACCTGTTTCAGTATCGAGTGCAACCAATGACACGGTATACAAATTATCGCCAGGGCGCGAAATATCATTCATTTGCGGTGAAGGGTTACCCGTGCCAAAGAATAGCGTATGGGTGTTAATATCAATCGCCGGTGTACTCCAAGCCGAACCGCCCCCATAACGCCATGCATCGGTATTATTTTTGACGTTGGCTTTTTCTGCGGCAATATCACGGTTAAGTGAAATGCCATCTGAAGTTGTTTCTACAAAGTCACCCTCCCAACCTTGCGTAGGAATGGTATCAAACTGCCAAACACGCTTACCGCTATTCACATCATAAGCTGCTAAAAACCCAGGGCGCCCATAACGTCCATCAACCCCCACCACTGCGCCTAATGGCGCAGATTGTGTGGGCTGTGCGATATGCAACCCATAGCCCACCCCCGTAATACCTACCATCACCTTGCCATTAAACACCACAGGTGCCATTGCAATACCTACACCGGTGCCGCCATAGGCCTCTTTCGCACTTTTAGCATCTGACTTACTTAATGAGCTGGTATTTTCTGTCAGCGCGGTATCGTCCGCGACATCAATATCCCAAAGTTTTTTGCCACTTTTAGCATCCAACGCAATTAATCTAGCATCGACTGTGCCGATAAATACTTTACCATCACTTACCGCTACGCCCCTATTGGCAGGGCCGCAACACATTTTCCAGTTCGCTCTGCGTTCATGCTTGTAGCGCCAAAGCGCTTGCCCAGTTTTTGCATCTAAAGCAACCACATGATTAAACGGCAGCGCCACATACATGACGCCTTGAGTGACAATAGGCGTCGCCTGAAAACTGGCAGCCACCCCACTTTTAAATTGCCATGCCAGCTTCAACCCTTTCACATTGTCTTGATTGATTTGTGTCAATGGCGATAAGCGCTGATTGGTAAAATCACGGCCAAAGCTCGGCCAGTCTTTATCAGCACCCGAAGCACTCAAGGGCTTATTGGCTAGACCTGCACAAGACAGCATGCTTAAACAACTAAGCAATACAAACCCTTTAGCAACAGCAGGGGTTAACTGCCGATTGATTGTTGACTGAATCATCACAACGCTCTTTTCAATGTAAAAGTGAACACTATAAATATTATGCCTAAAGTATACAGACATGTATACCTTTTGCTATTTTTTATGCCTAGGCTTTTTGTCGGCATTTACTTAAGCAATTGTCGACCATCATTAAAGGCTAGATAACGTTATACTAGCCTAATCTGTTTTGATATTGGAACCTTAGATGAACGACCCTATCCAGCAATTGCTTGAGCAAATAACTGCACTTGAAGATGATTTACGTAAAGCGCTTGGCGAGCAACAATCCACTGTGTTTTTTCAAATCAAAGGCAAGCGCATCGAGTTTGAGCAATCTATCAAACAAACCCATCGACGCCTTAAACAGAATTTCTTTCGTTGGTTGGTGACTAACCGCCCGCAGAACTTAATTACCGGGCCGATTATTTATTCGATGATTATTCCATTACTGGTGACGGATGTATTCGTCAGCTTTTACCAAATGACTTGCTTCCCCATTTATGGCATCAAAAAAGTGCGGCGCGCTGACTATATTATATTTGACAGGCAACAGCTTCATTACCTGAATTTTATCGAAAAATTTCATTGCACCTACTGCGCTTATGGCAGCGGCATGATTTCTTATGTGAGTGAAATTATCGCCCGTACCGAACAGTATTTTTGCCCCATCAAGCATGCCCGTAAAATACTGGGTACGCATAAACGTTATGCACAATTTTTAGAGTATGGCGTTGCGGAAAATTACCAAACCAAGCTAGAAGCCTACCGCCGCGCCTTAGGTAAAGACTAAACTTTATTTTGTCAGGCGCATAAACAGCTTAGGCAACTGTTCAGGCAGTTTGGCAATATGATCAATCACCGTGTAATGGCTACCGAAAATATCCGCCACATAGTCATCGGCATTCGGGTCTAAGTTAATGCAGTAGGTATAAATACCTTTTTGATCGAGCTCGCGCACCGCAATACGCGCATCCTCAATTAACAAGCGCTCATCTTTGCTATCGATGTCTGAAGGTTCACCATCCGTCAAAATAAGCAGCAACTTTTTATCCGCCGCTTGATGCTGAAGATAATGTCCAGCATGGCGCATGGCAGCACCCATACGTGTCGAGTACGCCGCATCCATAGCGGCTAAGCGCCCTTTTACATCCTCATTCCATTGTTCTTTAAAGCCTTTGATGTGCAAGTAGCGCACTTCATGACGAGTATTTGAATGAAAGCCGCTAATGGCTAACGGGTCGCCCATTTCTTCAATCGCCCATGCCAGCAAAGACACAGCCTCTTGGCTTAATTCCAATTTAGTTTGTGTGCAACCGTTAGGCACATCGGCGAGCGATGCCGATAAATCCAACAATACAGAGACTGCCACACTGCGGCCATCATGTTGATGACTCATATTGATACGCGTATCAGGCGTACTACCACTTTTTAAATCAATGAGCGAGCGTAGCGCAATATCTAAATCGAGCTCAGCGCCCTCTTCTTGATAACGAATGCGCACTTTATGCTGCGGTTTGAGTAGGTCGATGATACGTTTTAGCTGCTTAGCCAGCGCGCTATGTTTTTCTAATAAGGCGTCAATAAAGGCCGCACTACCCTGCGGATGCAAATTCTCATAAACACTGACCCAATCAGGCCGATAGTGCTGACTGCTATAGTCCCATTCAGGGTAAAGTCGTGGTGGCAATAAAGCGTCCGCGTGCTCGTTGTGTTTTGGTGGTGTAGGTCTACTGGTGGTTTCCTCTTCATCGCCTTCTTCAATAAAACGCCACATCAGACGATTATCATCACGATAGCTCACCTCAACATCCTCGAACCAAATATTTGCGCTCTGATCGCTCTGTAAGCGCGTTTGTGCAATATAACTGAGGCCTAGTTGCACCATATCATCGGTGCGCGTGTTTCCCGCCAGCATAAGACGATGAAAGTGAACAACGTATTCGAGCAGAATGGGATGTGTGTAGCCATGTTGGTCATCTAACAATGCACGTGATAACAGCGCAAGTCGATGTCGGATGGCAGACCATCCGTCAGGGCAAGCCCCTTCTTGTGGGGTTGGATGCAATTGACCCCATAAATTTTTCAAGCCTGGGTATTGTTGCATCGCCAGATACTCAACGCGAGAATCTTCAAACACTTCAATGGCTAATCGCTGAAATGGACTAAAGTTATCGGCCACTAAGTGGCTAGTCCAACGCTGATG
>CANNEG010000101.1:0-4261 GCA_947503455.1 Betaproteobacteria bacterium | reverse complement strand
TTTTCCATCAAAGAAGCATTAAATACAGTGCCGGGTGTCAATATTGTGGCCAATGAAGACCCACTTGGCTTAGCGCTAAACATTGGTATACGTGGCATGGATCCAAGGCGTACCGCGCGCACATTGTTAATGGAAGATGGCATGCCCTTGCATCTAGGCCCTTATGGTGACCCATCTGCACATTATTCTACGCCGCTAGAGCGAGTTGGTCGGATTGAAGTGGTTAAAGGCTCGGGGCAGATTCTGTATGGACCACAAACAGTGGGCGGTATGATCAATTTTGTCACCAAACCCGTACCTAGAAATGGCTTTGCAGGAAGCGTTATGGCCACCGGTGGTAATAATGATTTTTGGGGTACGCACGGTAACCTTGGTTACGGTACCGAGCGTGGTGGATTTATGATCGATGCCTTAAAGAAAAAAGGCGATGGTATAAGAGAAAACCACGATTTTGATGTGGAAGAATTCACCCTAAAAGGCGTGGTTGATTTAACCGACAAGCAAACTTTGTTGGCAAAGCTAGGCTATTACCAAGAAGATTCGCATGTTTCTGAAACCGGATTAGGCACAATAGACTACGCTAATAATAAGTATCAAGCGCCTACAGGCAATAATGATCGATTTCAGCATGAACGTAAATCGATACAACTTCAACATATTTTCAACCTAAATGATGGTTTCAAGTTAAGTACCAATGCCTATTATATTGATAGTTGGCGCTCATCTTATCGTCAAACAGACACAGCCGGGGGCTGGGATGATGATGATGGCAGCGCTGATGGCATTACCGCTATAGATAGAGATGGCGCCGACGGTTGTGTTGATGTAAGTACGCCAAACGAATGCGGCGGCCGCCATCGCCCTCGTTCTTACCATGTTTGGGGTATTGAGCCGCGCGTGGATTTTAGTCATAAATTATTTGGCATAGATAATGAAGCCGTTGTTGGTTTTCGCTACCACGATGAAAACATTCAACGAGACCAATACCGAGATGATAGCCCTCTAACAATCGACAATCTAGCTTGGACCATAGCAAATGGTACACATCGTGAAAGTTTGCATCACACGGTTAAAGCCAAGTCGGCCTACTTGCAAAATACATTGCACATCAATAATTGGTCGTTAACGCCAGGGGTGCGTATTGAAAACTATAAAACCAAACAAAGTATATTGAGGGCTGGTAGTGATACGGTTGGGGCTGATGGAACGCCGGGTGGAACGGGGGGCTTGCATGGTACTAAGAACCAAACAGAAGTGTTGCCAGGCATAGGGGCTACTTGGAGTGGTGTTAAAAATACGACACTGTTTGGTGGGGTACACCGTGGGTTCGCACCGCCTCGGCCAGATCGCGATCTGAATGAAGTCGGTGGCGTTTATGTCACCGACCAAACCAAGGCTGAACTTTCAACTAACTTTGAGTTGGGCATGCGCTCTAAATACATAAAGGGTGTTTCATTGGAGTCTACTTTTTTCCATACCGACTTTGATGACATTGTTGTACATTCCGCTGCAGGCAGTTATGTTAATGGTGGGAAGGCTATAATGTCTGGGCTTGAGTTTTCTGGGCGTGTGGATTTCGGTACTATTTACAACACTCCCCACAACGTTTATTTAGTTGGCTCGTACACCAATCTATTTACTGCTAAGTTTAAAAGAGATGGCCAGGCTCTAGGTGACGGGATTGTTGCCGGAAATAGGTTGGCTTATGCTCCTAAGCATTTGGCATCCGTTAGCCTAGGATACGAACATCCAGTAGGACTGAATGCGCGAGTGGGTGCTGATTATGTAAGCAGCCAACAACCAGATGCGTATACTAATGGCCTGATTGAAGATGGCGGCTTATTTTTACCGGGCATGGCTCTATTGTCTGGCTACGCCGGCACAATTCCATCTTACACATTGTTGAATGCATCGCTTAACTTTAAGCCTGTTAAATCAAAAGCAAGCTACTTCCTTAGCGGGCACAATCTGACGGATAAAGAGTACCTTGCCAGCCGTGTTGATGGTATGTCTGCAGGTCGGGGGCGCCAAGTATTTGGGGGAATACGTTTCGATTTTAATTAAGCTGTTTAGGCACGTAAAAAGCCATGCTTTATTAGCATGGCTTTTTTTGTAATTGGTTACTCACAATTCGGTGATATTTAATTTAACTGCGGCTAAAATTAATTGTGAACGATTCTCTAAATGCAATTTCTGCAATAGATGCGTTTGATGATTGGCCACCGTTTTGTAACTGAGATTTAAGCTTGACGCGACATGTTCCAAGGATAAGCCTTTAGCGAGCAACCTGAATACCTCAAATTCTCTGGCTGTTAAGTTATCAAGGTCAGAAGAGGGCTTAAGGTGTTGTGTGGCAATCCTATGGGCAAGATCTGGGCTAATGTATTTTTTGTTTGCGGCAATAGCAAATACGGCCTCAACCAAGACATCTGGAGCGCACGATTTTGTCACGTAGCCGCATGCTCCTGCTTGCATGGCTCGTGTGCAGTAAACCACTTCATCGTGCATGCTAAATGCCAGTATTTTGGCTTGTTTATCTTTAATTATTAATTTCTTTATAGTTTCCATGCCTCCCATCCCCGGCATGGATAAATCCATAATGACTATATCTGGCTTTATCCCATCATAATTCTTATAGGCTTCTTCGCCGCTGCTGGCTTCAGCAATAACCTTGATGTTGGCTTTTTCCAGCAAGTGTTTGTAGCCCTCACGGACTACGCTATGGTCATCAACTAAATATACTCGAACAGATAACTGCATTAATGTGCCCACTTTTTATACTTTAATTTGTATGGAAATTTTGGTGCCATTTTTTTTATGGTTAGCATGGTTAAGTCGGCTTATGGACAAATGTCCCGCAAGCGACTCAACACGCTCGGTGATCCCAAGCAAGCCGAAGCCGCCCTGGCATTTATCCGAATCAAAGCCTATGCCGTCGTCGCTTATGACTAAGGTTAAAAGATCTTTTTGTCCGTCTATGTTTACGTTGACGTTTTGCGCATGCGCATGCCTGCTGATGTTAGTCAACGCTTCTTGAACTATTCTAAAGACGTTGATGTTAATGCTTTCGCTGTAATGGTCTATGTTGCCTTGTATATGCAATTGGTAGTGCATGGCTTGTTGATTCATATCTGAACCTGTTGAAGGGATCATCGTTTTTTTATTAATCGCTCGCCATGAATCTAATAAATGCTCTAAAGCGACGGAAAGCCCTAGGTCGTCTAGAGCAACCGGACGTAATGCACTGATTAAATCATGCGTGGTTTGGTAGGCATGGTCTGCGCTGGCAGCTATCCGCTGAGCCGTCTGCTTGGTGTCTGGATTATTGTTTTTATCAACCATTAAGCTGCTTGCTTGTGCCTTAATGGCGCTTAGGTATTGCCCTAGATCGTCGTGTAAATCTTGAGCGATGCGCTTGCGCTCGTCTTCTTGAAGTTGAAGTATGCGTTTTAGTAGAGCCTGATTTTTTCTTATGAATAATCTGGATTCATGCATGCGTTTTTTGGCAAACCAAAGTGAACTAATTAAGCCGGCTAATAAGGCGGGCAATAGCTCATCGATGTCTATGTTTTTTTCATATTGCCTTGCCCATAAATAGTAATTATCAAAAAAATTATAGTGGCTTGATAAGGCATAGGCCCATAAAAAAGCGATGGGTATCCACAAGCTATCCATAACTATATCGATGGTATGGGCTCTTATAGGATCAGTTTGTTTGGGTAACTTAGGCATAATTTTGGCAGAGTTAATTTTGAATAAGAACAGTGCGACGACGGCCTTCAATTTGCAACAGGATTACTCACGGTTCAAGCTAGGAATAAATCCCGAAAGTGTGGGCATGGGTTAACACTTACTTCAATTATCAGCTGATGCCTAATATTGCAGTGGGGATAGGCGGCAATTGTGCTTTGTAACTCTGATTGTGTTTTGACTTGGTAAAGCATCCCTATGGCCTACCTTATGGCGCATAAATTCCTAAATGAGGCGGGAAAATATCCCGTCAGATTGAGGGACTAATTCTCAATCCATGGTAATAAAGCAGGCATATAGTTCATCACCTGTTGAATTTGTAAAAATTTGTTACAAATTTCAATGGATTTATTAGGGGTTATATTTTTAATCTGGGAGGAAGTATGAAACAGAACTGGACATTAAAAGCCATGTTTACTGCTTTGAGTGCCGTTGCTTTAATCGGCATCGCAGGGCAGGCAATGGCAAACGAAGAAATTATCAAACGCAGTAAAGACCACAATATGTGGGC
>CANNEG010000100.1:0-4363 GCA_947503455.1 Betaproteobacteria bacterium | reverse complement strand
ATGAGCATTGCTTGCGAGCCGTGTTTGCTCATTGCCGATGAGCCAACGACTGCATTAGATGTGACAGTACAAGCGCAAATACTTAAATTATTAGATGAGCTTAAAACTCGCATGAACATGGGTATGCTGTTTATTACACATGATTTTGGCGTAGTTGCAGATATCGCGGATTATGTAGTGGTAATGTTCAGGGGTGAAATTGTTGAGTCAGGTACTAAGCAGCAAGTCCTTAATCATCCACAACACCCCTACACTAAGGCGCTATTAGCGTGTGTGCCAGATGCCGAAGGTAAAAAACCTTTGAAGCCCATTGATTATGCTTGGCTACCTGAAAATCAGCGTACCCAGCAGGTGGCTAATGAAATATCAGAGGCGACGGTATGACTAACGCCATATTAGTTGCCAATCATTTAGTAAAAACTTATACACAGCGTAGCGGTAAATTTGGTTTTGGCACGACATTGGTAAAAGCGTTAGATGATGTCAGCATCAGTTTAACAACAGGTAAAACGCTGGCTGTTGTCGGTGAATCTGGCAGTGGTAAATCCACGTTGGCACGTTGTCTGTTACAATTGCAACCCTTGGATAGCGGTGAAGTCTTATTTTCGGGTCAAGACCTCGCTAAATTAGATAGTGCAACGTTAAGATCAGTACGAAAAAATCTACAAATGGTCTTTCAAGATCCATTTGCATCGCTGAATCCACGCATGCGTGTGGGTGAAATTGTTGGTGAAGGCTTACTGATTCATGGTTTAGGCAGTAGTGCAGAGCAGCAACAAAAAGTGATTGCGATGTTAAAGCGGGTCGGTTTAACAGAGGCTGATATGCAGAAATATCCACACGAATTTTCGGGCGGACAAAGGCAGCGAGTAGGAATAGCTCGTGCTTTGGTACTTCGGCCTAAAGTCGTGGTATGTGATGAGCCGGTTTCTGCATTAGATGTTTCGATTCAGGCGCAAATCTTATTGTTACTGAAAGAGCTGCAAGCTGAAATGGCTTTGAGTTATTTATTCATCAGCCATGATTTGCGAGTGGTACGGCATATTGCCGATGATATTGTAGTAATGCATCATGGCAAAGTAGTGGAACATGGCTCGGTGGAGGAAATTTACCAACAACCACAGCATGAATATACACGCAATTTACTAGCTGCAATACCAGGTAAAAAGGCAGTCAATGCTTGATATCTTGTGCATACAGAAAACAATTATATTTAATAAATTAGATTAAGAAGATTAGGAAAAAGCAATGGCATACGATTTAGAAGAGCAAGAACAGTTAGACGAGTTTAAAGCTTGGTGGAAGCAGAATGGCAAGATGGTGACCAGTTTGCTAGTCGCTGTGTTAGTCGGTTATGCGGCTTTTCAAGGCTGGCACTTCTATCAAAATAAGCAATCAGTTGAAGCTTCTACACAGTATCAAGAACTATTGGTGGTCGATGAAAAAGATTTAAAAATTATTCAAGTAAAATCTGCTATGTTGATGGAATCATTTAGTGGAACGCCTTACGCAGGTCGTGCTGCTTTGTTTGCGGCTAAAGCTAATTACCAGGCTAATGAAGTTAAGAGTGCCAAAGCGCAGTTAGATTGGGCTATTAAAAAAGCAAAAGAAACGTCAGTAAGTGCTTTATCTAGCTTGCAGTTAGCTAATATTTTAGCTGAGGAAAAAGATTTTGAAGGCGCTTTAAAGTTACTAAATGCCCCACATGATGCTGGTTTTGACGGATTGTTTGCAGATCTTAAAGGCGATGTTTTGGTTAGCCTAGGAAAAAATGTAGAAGCAAAAGAAGCTTATCAGCAAGCCTTAACTAAGTTAGAGCCAAAAGGAAAATTCCGCGCTTTGACACAGCAAAAGCTTGAGTCGCTGGGTTAGTTGTTGCTGGTTTAAGTCATTGTTTTTATATCAATAAGCTGGAGTATCGTATTGTCTTTACACCAATATAAAAAAACGTCATTCATACTGCTGGTGATATCTAGTCTGTTACTCATGACTTCATGTAGTGTGATTGGAGATCTAAAAACAGAGATCTCTGACACGCTATCAGGACGAGTGCCAGCAGATGCGCCAGATCCATTGGTTGAGATTAAAGAAACAGCTTCAAGCAAGTTGCTATGGCAAGCAAAAATTGGTGCGTCTAAAGATTATGATTTTTCACCAGTGGTAGACGCAGGGTTTGCTTATGTGGCAAGTGCTAGCGGTGAAATTGCTAAGTTAGATGCAGTGAGTGGTAAACAAGAGTGGCGCGTTAATGTTGGCGAAACATTGTCAGGTGGTGTTGGTGTTGGTGGAAGCTTGGTCTTGGTCGGCACGCCAAAAGGCATCGTGTATGCCTATGATATTGCTGGGAAATTACAGTGGAAATCAAAACTTAGTAGCGAGATATTAAGTGCCCCTAAGTACTTTGATGGTCTCGTGATTGTTAGAACGGGCGATAGTCATATTTATGGTATTAATGCCAATGATGGTAGTCGTAAATGGGTGTATGACCGAACAGGACCGGCACTGACATTACGTAGTAGCGCTGGTATTGTGGTTGATGGTGGCGCTGTTTATGCTGGCTTTGGCGGTGGTAAGCTGATTGCCGTGCGAGCAGATAATGGCAAAATGCTATGGGAAGCTTCGGTTGCTCAACCAAAAGGTGTGACTGAGATTGAGCGTATCGCTGATATCACGAGCTTACCTGTGGTTGACGGTCCATTGATTTATGCAGTAGCCTATCAAGGCAAGATTGCTGCAGTGGATAGAACATCAGGCCGTGTGGTCTGGAATCGTGATATTTCAAGCTTAACGGGCTTGAGCGTAGAAGATGGCCGAATTTTTGTGTCTCATGCGATGGGGTCTGTCTATGCGCTTGATTACTCATCAGGAAAAACTTTTTGGCGCCAAGCCATACTTAAAAATCGGCAATTATCTGTACCTGTACCTATGGGCAACTTGACTGCGGTGGGCGATTTGGAAGGCTACGTACATTTTTTAAGTCGTGACGATGGTTCGATAGCTTCAAGAATTAAAGTGGATGATAGTCCTGTGATGCCTAAAATAGCACTCATTAATAGTAATACGGTGTTAGTACAAACCCGAGATGGTGGCATTTACGCCATTCAGGTGAAGTAATAACCTAAGAGCAATCTAGCTCAAGAATTATATAGAAGAGTTTCATGTTACCTACCCTAGTATTGGTTGGTCGACCCAACGTCGGCAAGTCCACTTTATTTAATCGCCTGACAAAAAGCCGCGACGCACTGGTTGCAGATTTGCCGGGGCTCACTCGTGACCGTCACTATGGTCGTGGCGTGGGTGCAAGTCAGCCTTATTTAGTAGTGGATACCGGTGGCTTTGAACCCAATACCGATAGCGGCATCCTTAAAGCGATGGCGCAGCAAACCTTATTAGCCATTGATGAAGCTGATGTGATCATTTTTATTGTGGATGGTCGCCAGGGTGCTACACCACAAGATATGGATATCGCTAATCGTTTGCGTCGATGCAAATGTCCAGTATTGCTAGCCGTCAATAAAACTGAGGGTATGAATAAAGCGGTTGTCAGTGCTGAATTTCATGAATTAGGTTTGGGTGATCCTTTGTCAATATCCTCCGCTCACGGCGAGGGTGTGAAAGATATTATTGATTTAGCGCTTGAGAGTTTTCAAGTGGTTGAAGAAGAGCCTGAGCTAGATCAAACTGGCGACAGAATCCCCAAAGTCGCCATTGTTGGCCGCCCTAACGTCGGGAAATCTACTTTAGTCAATGCTTTGCTAGGTGAAGAGCGCGTCATTGCCTTTGATGAGCCAGGTACAACACGTGATTCTATTTCGATTGATTTAGAGAAAAATGGTAAACATTACACGTTGATTGATACGGCGGGTGTGCGTAAGCGCGGCCGCGTGTTAGAGGCCATCGAAAAGTTCTCAGTCATTAAAACCATACAATCGATTGAAGAAGCTAATGTGGTGATTTTAGTGGTGGATGCGCAAGAAGGTATCACCGAGCAAGATGCACATGTCGCTGCTTATATTTTAGAAGCAGGGCGAGCATTAGTTGTAGCGATTAATAAGTGGGATGGCTTGAAAGAAGAAGAACGGGATTGGGTGAAACGCGAAATTGACCGTAAATTGATGTTTTTAGATTTTGCTGAGTTTCATTACATTTCAGCGTTACGTAAAAAAGGCCTGCCGGAATTATTTAAATCGGTAGATATTGCCTTTAAAGCTGCGTTTGCCAAGCTGGCTACGCCACAACTCACCCGCGTGTTGATTGATGCCTTGCAACAGCATCAACCACCAATCAGCAAGGGTATACGCCCTAAATTACGTTATGCCCACCAAGGTGGTAGCAATCCACCTATTGTGGTGATACACGGCAA
>CANNEG010000099.1:0-4378 GCA_947503455.1 Betaproteobacteria bacterium | reverse complement strand
TCAGCTAACATTTGGTTAATTTCATCTAAAGGGACATCTTTAGTCAATTTAATGGTTAAGGCTTGACTATGGCAACGCATAGCACCAATACGCACGCACAGCCCGTCGATAATAATCGGATTTGCTTCGCGCCCTAAAATCTTATTGGTTTCGACACCACCTTTCCATTCTTCCTTACTTTGACCATTGCCTAAGTCTTTATCAATCCAAGGAATCAAGCTACCGGCTAATGGCACACCAAACTGTGACGTTGGGAATTTTTCATCTCGTAATGTGCCCGCGACAGTACGATCAATGTCTAAAATGGCCGAAGCTGGGTCAGCCAATAAGTCACTCGCTGCAAAGTGTGCTTCACCCATTTGCTTCAGTAGCTCACGCATATTTTGTGCGCCAGCACCTGATGCGGCTTGATAGGTCATGGAAGTTGCCCATTGCACCAAATCAGCTTTAAACAAGCCATTCAACGCCATTAACATCAATGAAACGGTACAGTTACCACCCACCCAGTTTTTATTACCCTGCGCATAAGCATCTTGAATCACATGCATATTGACTGGATCAAGAATAATCACTGTATCATTTTCCATACGCAAAGTTGAGGCAGCATCTATCCAATGACCTTTCCAACCGTCAGCACGTAATTTAGGAAATATTTCACTGGTGTAATCACCACCCTGACATGAAACAATCGCGTCCATGGTTTTCAAAGCTGCAATATTCATTGCATCTTTCAAAGGCGCTGATTCTTTACCGACATGAGGTGCCTTAGCACCTGCTTGTGAAGTCGTGAAAAATTGTGGCTCGATTAACGCGAAATCATTTTCTTCTATCATGCGTTGCATGAGGACAGAACCCACCATACCGCGCCAACCAACAAAACCTACTTTTAACATTTCTAATCCAATATCAACAACTACTGTTATTTAGCTGACTTTTGCACGGCTTCACCCGCTTTTTCAAGGTCTTTTCCCACACCGCTGATGGTGTTACATGCACCAAGCATCAATACCAGCATAACCCACGTAAAATATTTTGTCATAAGTCCTCCGGATAACCGCTATAAAATTACATCGAAGCTACGATTTGATCACCCATTTCAGAGCATGATACACGTTTCATACCTTCTTCATAGATATCACCCGTACGATAGCCTGCCGCCAATACTTTCTTAATCGCATTTTCAATACGCACTGCTGCAGCTTCGTTATCAAAGGTATAACGCAACATCATCGCGACAGACAGTATCGTTGCAATTGGGTTGGCTAAGTTTTTACCTGCAATATCTGGGGCTGAGCCGTGTGATGGCTCATACAAGCCTTTTTTCGTCTCATTAAGTGAAGCGGAAGCCAACATACCAATAGAGCCCGTCAACATTGAAGCCTCGTCTGACAAGATGTCACCAAAAATGTTACCTGTTACCATCACGTCAAATTGTTTTGGATTGCGAATCAACTGCATCGCCGCATTATCTACGTACATGTGGGTCAATTCCACTTCTGGATATTCTTTTGCCACATCAATCACGATTTCTTTCCAGAACTCAGTGGTTTCAAGTACATTGGCTTTATCTACTGAACAAAGCTTTTTACCACGTTTCATCGCGATATCAAACGCGACATGTGCAATGCGGCGGACTTCAGACTCGCTATACACCATGGTGTTAAAGCCTTCACGCTCGCCATTTTCGTTGACTCGCATACCGCGTGGCTGACCAAAATATACGTCACCTGTGAGTTCGCGCACAATCATAATGTCCAAGCCTGCGACGACTTCCGGTTTAAGTGTAGAAGCATTCGCTAATTCCGGGTACAACACGGCTGGACGCAAGTTTGCGAACAATCCTAAATCTTTACGAATTCCCAATAACCCACGCTCTGGACGTAATGGACGATCTAAATTGTCATATTGTGGGCCACCAACAGCACCAAGCAATACGGCATCGGCTGCACGGCAGATTTTTTGGGTAAACTCTGGGTATGGATGGCCATATTGGTCATAAGCCTGGCCGCCCAAAGGCGCTTCGGTAAACTCCATCGGCATGCCTTCATTTTTTAATACATCCAACACGCGCAAGGCTTGCGTGATAATTTCTGGACCGATGCCATCACCGGGTAACACTGCGATTTTCATTGTCATGTTAATTTCCTTTAAGTTCTAATATTTTTTTATCGTCATTACTGCCTGAACTGAAATCCAGTATTAAGCAAACAACCAAGGCTGATTTTGTTTATGCTTTTGTTCGAATGATTTAATCTTTTCTGCATGCAACAGCGTTAAGCCAATTTCGTCCAAACCATTCAATAAATTGTGTTTAGAAGTCGCGTTAATTTCAAAACTAAAGACTTCACCAGAAGGTAACGTGACGGTTTGTGAAGGCAAGTCTACGTTTAAAGCATAACCTTCTGTCGCTTCGCACTCGTTGAAAAGTTTGTCGACCATCGCATGGCTCGCCACAATCGGTAACATGCCATTTTTATAGCAATTATTAAAGAAAATATCGGCGTAGCTAGCTGCAATAATCACGCGGAAGCCGTAATCTTCAATCGCCCAAGGCGCATGCTCACGGCTAGAGCCGCAACCAAAATTCTCACGCGCGAGCATGATTTGTGCGCCTTTGTAGCGCGGATGATTAAGCACAAAGTCTAAGTTCAAGGGGCGATTGGTACAATCCATCCCTGGCTCGCCATGGTCTTTATAGCGCCATTCATCAAACAAATAAGGGCCAAAGCCACTACGCTTAATGCTTTTTAAAAATTGCTTTGGAATAATCGCGTCGGTATCAATATTGGCGCGATCAATCGGGCAAGCTAGTCCGTTTAATTGGGTAAATGCTTTCATTTTCTATTCCTTTTCGCCTAAATTACACGCTACGCACATCAACAAAATGGCCTGCAATCGCCGCGGCAACCGCCATGGCTGGGCTCACTAAGTGAGTACGTCCGCCTTGACCTTGGCGACCTTCAAAGTTACGATTTGAGGTAGAGGCACAACGCTCACCTGGGCTGAGTCTATCTGCGTTCATGGCTAAACACATGCTGCAACCTGGCTCGCGCCATTCAAAGCCTGCTTCAGTAAAAATTTTGTCTAGGCCTTCTGCTTCGGCCATGCGTTTAACTTGACCAGACCCCGGCACCACCATGGCCAATTGAATTGAACTGGCCACTTTTTTGCCTTTTGCCACTACGGCTGCTGCGCGTAAATCTTCAATACGACTATTGGTGCATGAACCAATAAAAATTTTATCCAACTTAATTTCTTCAATGGGCGTATTGGCTTTTAACCCCATGTATTTCAAAGCATTCTCAATACTAGTGCGTTTAGTAGCATCTTTTTCTTGTGCTGGATCTGGCACTCGTCCGTTAATCGGCAATACTTGCTCAGGAGATGTACCCCAAGTCACTTGTGGTGCAATTTCTGCGCCTTTAAACTCAACAACACTATCAAATACCGCATCAGCATCCGTTGCCAATGTGTTCCAATAAGCAACTGCTTTATCCCAATCCGCTGCTTTGGGCGCGTATTGACGACCTTTTAGATATTCTGCTGTTTTCGCATCTGGCGCAATAATCCCTGCGCGCGCACCGGCCTCAATCGCCATATTACAAATGGTCATTCGGCCTTCCATGCTTAAAGCACGAATCACTTCGCCACCGAATTCGATTGCAAAGCCATTGCCGCCGGCTGTACCAATTTTACCAATCACCGCTAAAGCCACGTCTTTGGCCGTTACACCAACACCCAACTCACCATCTACACGCACCAACAAGCGTTTAGATTTTTTGGCAATTAAAGTTTGTGTCGCCATCACGTGTTCAACTTCTGAGGTACCAATACCGTGCGCCAAAGCACCAAACGCACCGTGTGTAGAGGTATGGCTATCGCCACACACCACGGTCATGCCTGGTAATGTGGTGCCATTTTCAGGCCCAATCACGTGAATAATGCCTTGGTTAGCATGTTTGAACGGGAAGTAAACCAATGCGCCTGTTTCTTTAATATTGCTATCAAGCGTTTCTACTTGCAAACGAGAGATTGGATCTTCAATCCCTTTTTCCCAATCTTTGGTCGGCGTATTGTGGTC
This sequence comes from Betaproteobacteria bacterium, assembly GCA_947503455.1. Lineage (GTDB taxonomy): Bacteria > Pseudomonadota > Gammaproteobacteria > Burkholderiales > Methylophilaceae > Methylotenera. Next base: position 297 of record CANNEG010000099.1, on the reverse strand, counting down.
AGGGTTTGCCACAAGAGTGTCAGGACGCCAAGGTTTACGGCCAGCCAAACGTAAGCCTTCAAACGCCTGCGGGCTAGTCACTTCATGTACCAAGTGTCTATCAATATAAATTAAACAGGTGCCGTCAGCATCTTCATGCACCACGTGCGAATCCCATAATTTGTCGTAAAGCGTTTTTCCCGCCATGATAGCTCCTTAAATTGCTGCCGATTCAAACAAAGACGCAAGCATACCTAAGTTTCAATACCCTGACAATGATATAGGTTATACTAGTATTAAGACTAACAGGCTAGTGAT
>CANNEG010000098.1:0-4399 GCA_947503455.1 Betaproteobacteria bacterium | reverse complement strand
AATTATGAATTACAACGAATTACAGCATAAACTGTTCAAAAAAGTACCGGCTTATGTCAACTAAATCTATTTTAGTACTACATGGTCCTAACCTTAATTTATTAGGGTTACGCGAGCCAGAACACTACGGTAATGATACACTTGCTTCTATCAATCAGACGCTTACGGATATTGCCAAGCATGCCGGTGTGACGCTAGAAACTTTTCAAAGTAACGCGGAAGCTGAGCTTGTGACTAAAATTCAGTCCCTGGCCACCACCAAAGTTGACTTTGTTATTATCAACCCTGCAGCTTTTACACATACGTCTGTCGCCATGCGCGATGCGCTATCTGCTGTTAAGGTACCTTTTATTGAAGTGCATTTATCTAACGTTTATGCACGCGAAGCATTTCGCCATCATTCCTATTTTACTGACATTGCAGTAGGTGTAATTAGCGGTCTTGGTGCACATGGCTATGCACTGGCGCTTGATTATGCAATTAAGCACAACAATCATTCTTAATTATTAACACTTATTTTATTTAAATCTTAACTAGATTTTTAGAGGTTACTATGGACTTACGCAAACTTAAAAAATTAATTGATCTTGTTGAAGAATCAGGCATCGCCGAACTTGAATTGACAGAAGAGGGTGAAAAAGTACGCATTAGTCGTAACTTTACATCCAGCGCACCCGCACAGCAGCATTACGCTAACTATGCGCCTGCACATTATATGACTGGCGCGCAATCAGGTGCACCACAAGCTGCTGCGGCACCTGTCGTAGCGGATGCACCAGTTGTTGAAGAAGGCCATGCGGTTAATTCACCTATGGTAGGTACGTTTTATCGTTCTGCTTCACCAGATTCAAAAGCCTTTGTTGAAGTCGGCGATACCGTTGCCGTAGGCGACACGCTGTGCATTATTGAGGCCATGAAACTATTAAACGAGATCGAGTCGGACAAAGCCGGTGTTGTTAAAAAAATCTTAGTGGATAACGGCCTTGCAGTTGAATACGGCGAACCTCTCTTTATTATTGCTTAATCACGGGGTTTTAATCACATGGCTATGTTTGACAAAATATTAATCGCTAATCGAGGCGAAATCGCCTTACGCGTACAACGCGCTTGTCGTGAACTTGGTATTAGAACCGTTGCAGTGCATTCCGAGGCTGATCGAGAAGCTAAATATGTAAAATTAGCCGACGAATCAGTATGTATTGGTCCAGCCCCTTCAAGCCAAAGTTACTTAAATATTCCTGCCGTCATTAGTGCGGCTGAGGTGACTGATGCTCAAGCCATCCATCCTGGTTATGGTTTTTTATCTGAAAATGCCGATTTTGCCGAACGTGTAGAGCAAAGCGGTTTTGTATTCATTGGTCCTCGTGCTGAGACTATTCGCTTAATGGGCGATAAAGTTTCTGCAAAAAATGCCATGAAAAAAGCGGGCGTACCTTGTGTGCCAGGCTCAGAGGGTGCACTCCCAGACGACCCTATTGAAATTATTAAAACCGCCAAACAAGTAGGCTACCCAGTAATTATTAAAGCAGCTGGCGGTGGCGGTGGTCGTGGTATGCGAGTGGTTCATACCGAAGCAGCATTGATTGCTTCAGTAAATATGACTAAGGCTGAAGCGCAAGCGGCATTTGGTAACCCTGTTGTTTACATGGAAAAATACCTCGAAAAACCGCGTCACATTGAGATTCAAGTACTTGCTGACCAACACGGCAATGCTGTATTTCTAGGTGAACGTGATTGCTCTATGCAACGTCGTCACCAAAAAATTATTGAAGAAGCGCCAGCACCTTTATTAAACGCCAGGTTACGAGACAAAATCGGTGAGCGTTGTGCTGAAGCTTGCCGTAAAATTAACTATCGTGGTGCAGGTACTTTTGAATTTTTATACGAAAACAATGAATTTTATTTCATAGAAATGAATACTCGCTTACAAGTTGAGCATACCGTCACAGAAATGATTACCGGTATCGATTTGGTACAGCAGCAAATTTTTGTTGCTGCGGGTGAAAAACTTAAATTCCGCCAAAAAGATGTTGTACTCAAAGGTCATGCGATTGAATGTCGTCTCAATGCAGAAGATCCTTATAGCTTCGTGCCATCTCCAGGAAAAATTAATACCTTCCATATGCCTGGTGGTCCTGGTATTCGTATCGATACTCACGCTTACGCTGGCTATACTGTACCGCCGCACTACGACTCTATGATAGGTAAACTCATTGCTTACGGTGACACCCGTCAGCAAGCCATTGCTCGTATGCGCATTGCTTTGTCTGAGATGATGATTGCTGGGATTAGTACCAATGTACCGCTTCATGCTGATTTAATGGCAGATGCTGCATTCCAGACAGGTGGCACTAGCATTCATTACCTTGAGCAGAAACTTGGTATTTACAATAAATAAATGTTTAGTCAAAAACATTTTTAATACATTGGTTTAGCATGGCTTGGGTATCATTAAAGATTGAGGCACAGGATAATACCGCTGATTTAATTAGTGATACCTTAATGTCGCAAGGTGCGCTCTCAGCGATTATTGAAGACGCTAACGCTGACACGCTCGATGAACAACCCATTTTTGGTGAGCCTGGTGACCCACCCCCGGGAATTTGGCAACAAAATTTAGTCAGCGCATTGTTTGATGAAGGCGTAGATATCACTAAAGTGATGGCTGATTTACATCGGCAAACTAAATTAAGTCATCTGCAATACTCCACTGAAATTATTCAAGAACAAGACTGGGTACGCGCGACCCAGTCGCAATTTGATCCCATTAAGATTACTGATAATTTATGGATAGTGCCCACATGGCATAGCGCCCCTAATGCCAATGCCATTAACATTGTGTTAGACCCAGGGCTAGCTTTTGGCACTGGCAGCCACCCCACAACGCATCTATGCCTGGCATGGCTCACTTATACTGTAGCGGCGCATGATACGGTATTAGATTACGGGTGTGGCTCAGGCATTTTGGCCATTGCAGCTAAAAAACTTGGTGCAGCTAGTGTGGTAGGGACGGATATTGACTCGCAAGCCATTCAATCTAGCCTATACAACGCTGAACAAAATAACGTTGTTGCTGATTTTTATCATGCTAGCCAATATAAAACTCAAGAATTTGATATTGTGGTGGCAAACATTCTTTCTAGCGCACTCAGTGTATTGGCACCTGCTTTAGCTAAATCATGTAAAGTCGGTGGCAAAATTGCTTTATCTGGTATTTTGAAAGAGCAAGCGGCTGATGTTTCAGCCATATATGCAGAATGGTTTAATATGCAAGACCCTCAATATATGGATGCTTGGGTATTGCTTACTGGCACTAAAAAATGAGCGCTATCACCCATTGTCCCTCCTGCCAAACTCAATTTATAGTCACTGAAACACAACTTAATCAGCACAATGGTCAAGTTCGTTGTGGTTACTGTTTGCATGTTTTTAACGCAAAAAATGAGCTGGTTGAATCAAACATGGAGAATGACTCCAGCCTAGCCCCTACAGACGACCTTCTAACACCAAAGGCTGGTAAAAAAACGCTCGGCACCTTCATTAAAAATAGCCAAGACCGCTATTTTAATGCCGTGAACAGCCTATCAAAAAATAAAACCTCAGTATTAACTTACTTGTTAGTGACAGCGTTAGTCTTCACGGCCATGGCGCAAAGTATTTATTTCTTACGCTCAGATATTGCCATTTATTACCCAAACACCAAAGCCTACCTTATACAAGTGTGCAAGAAAATTGGCTGCACGATAGATTTACCAAAAAAAATTGAGCTTATCGTCATTGATGATTCCGATATGCAAGAAGATGGAAATTACTTGGGTTTAATTCATCTCTCCAGCACCTTAATCAACCAAGCTAAATTTAGCCAAGCTTATCCAAATATAGAAGTCACACTGACTGATACCAATGACACCCCTAAATTAAGGCGAATTTTCAAGCCTAATGATTATTTGCCAAATCAATCAGATATTTTAAAGGGCTTAGCTGCCGGTGAAGAAGTTAAAGTTAAACTAGCAATTACCTCTCAAGAAGTAGTTGTGGCGGGCTACCGGATATTTTTAAGTTACTAGTGCCATTAATTGCAATACTCGCAATTCTATCTAATGAAAATCACTAGTCTTATTTAATCAGTTTACATAGTTCACTTTTACAACCGTTCTGTATTATTCAAGTCATAGATTCTGTACGACTTAATTAATCAACTTATAGGAGATTTATCATGTGGACAACACCAGCAGCTACTGAAATGCGTTTTGGTTTCGAAGTTACAATGTACGTAATGAATAAATAAGTTTGAACATTTAAGTTCAAGTTTTAAAAAAGGACGCGAAAGCGTCCTTTTTTATTAATCTCCCACGTCTGACTATATAAAATTTCAGATGGTGTATGAGTGCCTTTGGCC
>CANNEG010000097.1:0-4407 GCA_947503455.1 Betaproteobacteria bacterium | reverse complement strand
CGCCATAAAGTTTTTACCGCTAATACATGTGCGCTGACTGCAGATAAGGGCACCTGCAAATGCGCTGCGCCCTGTAACTTGAGCATATGCTGCGTATGTCGATAATCTCTGTAAGCTAATACCACCTTTTCAGCTAATGTTGCTTCGATGATGTTGAGTGAGGCCAGTAGCTTTAACAAGCCAATATTGCCGATATTCTCAGTCAATTGTGGATATTTTTTTGCATGAGCTAATACCAAACATTGTACTAAAAACTCTACATCTATAATGCCGCCGATACTGTGTTTAATGTCGAAAATGTCTGCTGTAATGTGTAGCGTAGCGCGCATTTTTTCGCGCATAGACTGCACGTCCAATTTCAGCTGTTTTATTTCTCTCGGTAATGTCATCACCTCAATACGAATCTTATCAAACACATGTCCTATGCTGGCATCACCTGCTACAAAACGTGCGCGGCTAATTGCTTGATGTTCCCATACCCATGCTTTATTAAGTTGGTAATCTCTAAATGCGCTCACGTTGCTAACCAGTAAGCCACTGTTACCATCTGGGCGCAATTGCAAATCAGTTTCGTAAAGCAGGCCGGCAGAAGTCAAACTGTTAAACCAGTTATTAATCCGCTGGGCAAATCGCGCGTAGACTTCTCCAGCTTCTGGTGCATCATCATCGTAAAGAAAAATAATGTCTAAATCAGAGGCGTAGCCAAGCTCTTTTCCGCCTAGCTTGCCATAGCCAATAACTGAAAACTTAGGTACCGCTAAGTGCTTGCCACGTACATGAGGCCATATGTACATCAAGCTTACACTTAGGACCAAATCAGCTAGCTCACTTAGATAATCTGAAAGTTTCTCTGGGGTCAATTCCCCATTAATATCTTGTGCGGCAAACCTAAATACATTGGCATGTTTGAAATGTCGCATTAAGTCCATCTGTTGCTCAACATCGCTATCTGCTGCATTAAGCCGCTTTTCTAATTCAACTCGCATGGTCACAAAGTCTGGTGCGGCATATAAAGTGCGTGTGTCGAGCAATTCATCTAGCAAGATGGGGTGTTGGATTAAATAATTACTTAACCAAGGACTACTGCTACATAACTTCACCAGCAAATGCATCGCTTGTGGGTGTTCAGCCAGTAATGCCAAGTAACTAGCACGCCGACAGATACTTTCCAATAAATCTGATATTCGCAAAAGCGCAATATCAGCATTAGGCATATCTGCTGCCTGTGAAATTGCCAATGGCATCAAGGCGTCAAAGCGTAGGCGACTGACTTCTGGTAATTGTAAATATCGACTACTTTGATGCAAGTTGACTAATCTACGTAGCGTTTCGGGGGGCTCTTCAAAGCCGATTTTCTGCAAAGCCAATACAGCCTCTGACTCAATCAATCCACCATTCCAAATAGACTTTTCAAGATCTAATGCTTCTTTGCTGGTATTCGCATCACTAAAAGTGGCATCAAAATGTTGCTGCACTTGGTTGCGGTAAAAATTTAATTGCGCTAAAAAAGCATCCCAACCGTCAAAGTTCGTCGCCTTGGCAATTCGCGCTTTTGTTTCATCTGATTTTGGCAACTCCTGTGTTTGCGCATCTTCAACATACATCAGTCTGTGCTCTAAATTTCTTAAGAAGGTATAGGCGCATTTAAGCTCACTCACTGTTTTTTCAGGCAACAATCCTTTTTCTTTTAGCAAGTCCAATACTAATAAAGTAGGTTTTATTTGCAAGCTTATATCTTGACCGCCACGAATGAGCTGAAATACTTGCGCAATAAATTCAATCTCACGAATGCCGCCTCGACCAAGCTTAATGTTGTCGTGCATACCTTTACTATTCACGTCACGCTGAATTTGAATTTTTAAATCACGCATACTGGAAAATGCGCCAAAATCCAAATATTTACGAAATACAAAAGGTTTCAATAATCTTGAAACTTGATTGCCTCCCGTGACTTCATGGCCTTTAATCCAGGCGTAGCGCTCCCACTCACGCCCATTATTTTGATAGTAATCTTCAAGGGCATCTAAATTTGAAACCAACGCACCTTCACTACCAAATGGACGTAAGCGCATATCAACGCGAAACACAAAACCGTCTTGGGTAATTTCATCAATAGCCGCAATGAGTTTTTTAGCTAATCGTGTAAAAAACTCTTGATTACTAATAGGCTGCTCACTTTGCGTCTCACCTTCTGCGGCATAAGCAAAAATCAAATCAATATCGGACGAAACATTCAGTTCTCCACCACCCAACTTACCCATGCCAATGACAATAAAGTTCTGTTGATGGCCTTGCATATCTACCGGTTGACCATGCGCACTCACCAGCCAGGCATTAAGAAAATCAACAGAAGTGTTGATGACACACTCAGCAAGCTGTGTAGTCGTTCGCATTACCTCTTGTAAATCAGCCAAACCATTTAAGTCTCTAACAATAATGCGTGCAATTACTTGCTGTCGTAAAAGACGTAAAGCACGTTTTAATGTGACTTCATCAAAAATATTTTGTTGCGATAAAAAATTCTGCATTTCGCTTAACTGATACGCTTGATGATGATTTTCTAGCAAATCATTCATCAAATTACTATTGTTTGTGAACAATCTAGCTAGAAAAGGGCTGCAATTAATTGCATGACGCAAAGCATCCTCATCGCTAGAAGAGACGGGGTTTTCAGATAACAAATTATCGAGTGTTAGCATAAGATTTTTAATGTACTATTGTATTTACAATTGTGTTACAAGATATATTTGAATTAAATAAAACTATAAACAGGTGTTAATTCTAGGAGATTTTTAGTATGTCTATTAATTCAGTTCTTCATGAAAGCCGCGTTTTTGAACCAAGTGTAGACTTTGTAAAATCCGCAAATATCTCAGGTATGTCAGCCTACAACGCTTTATGCCAAGAGGCAACAAACGATTATGAGGGATTTTGGGCAAAATTAGCACGTGAGTTATTAGTGTGGCACAAACCTTTCACGAAAACACTGAATGAAGATAATGCGCCCTTTTACAAATGGTTTGAAGATGGAGAGCTTAATGTATCTGCCAATTGTTTAGACAAACACCTTAATACTATCCCCAATAAAACAGCCATTATCTTTGAAGCTGATGATGGCAGCACAATCAATGTCACATTTAAAGAACTTTATCACCGCGTTTGTCAATTTGCTAATGGCTTAAAAAAGCTAAATATTAAAGCAGGTGATCGCGTTATTATTTATTTGCCTATGGGCATTGAAGCGGTCGTTGCGATGCAAGCCTGCGTGCGTATTGGTGTGACACACTCAGTTGTATTTGGTGGATTTTCTGCTAAAAGTATCCACGAGCGAATTATTGATGCAGGTGCCGTAGCCGTGATTACAGCTGATGGACAGCATCGTGGTGGCAAAGCTTTACCATTAAAAAATGCAGTTGATGAAGCCATTGCAATGGGCGGCTGTGAGACGGTCAAAAATATAGTGGTTTATAAGAAAACTGGTTTGGCCATTGAAAGTCATGCCAATGAGATATGGTGGCATGATTTAATTGCTAACGTTGCTGATACCTGCGAACCGGTCATGATGAATGCCGAGCATCCGCTATTTTTACTCTACACTTCTGGCAGTACCGGTAAGCCTAAAGGCGTTCAACATTCATCTGCAGGCTATTTGCTTCACGCAATGAACACTATGCGCTGGACATTTGACATTAAAGACAATGATATTTTTTGGTGTACTGCAGATGTAGGATGGATTACTGGGCATACTTATGTCGCATACGGTCCATTAGCTATGGGCGTGACGCAAATCATTTTTGAAGGTATTCCCACTTATCCGGATGCCAGTCGCTTTTGGCAGATGATAGAAAAACATAAAGTCACTATTTTCTACACAGCCCCTACAGCGATTCGCTCGCTCATTAAAGCTTCTGATACGGTGGAGAGTACGCATCCAAAAAATTTCAATTTAACCAGCTTGAGATTACTGGGCTCTGTCGGCGAGCCTATTAATCCAGAAGCTTGGATGTGGTATTACGAAAATATTGGTGCCAGTCGTTGTCCTATTGTAGATACATTCTGGCAGACCGAAACGGGTGGTCATGCGATTACACCGCTACCAGGCGCGACCTCATTGGTACCAGGTTCTTGCACATTACCTTTCCCAGGTATTGATATTGATGTTGTCGATGAAACTGGCAAAGCGGTGCCATGGGGGACGGGCGGCCTATTAGTCATTAAAAAACCATGGCCATCTATGATACGCACTATCTATAAAGACCCTGAGCGCTATAAATCTAGTTACTATCCAATTGATTTAGGCGGCACTACCTATTTAGCGGGCGATGGTGCAATTCGTGATGCTAAAACGGGTTTCTTTACCATTATGGGTCGTATTGATGATGTATTAAATGTCTCAGGCCACCGCTT
>CANNEG010000096.1:0-4546 GCA_947503455.1 Betaproteobacteria bacterium | reverse complement strand
AACTTAAAGATTTCTCTATCATCTACAGTACTTACTACCAGCTCTTCCAAACCATTAATACTTTCCATTTTGGCATAGCCTGCCACCCGCGCATCATCAAGCGGCATTACCACCACATCACCTTTCAATAACAATTGTGATACGTCAGTCATTTTTTCTTTATCGAGCGGCGCTATAGCCATCTTTGCCCCCACGACGCCCTCAATATGCGCCATCAAGGTAGTGTCGAGATCTCGCACCATAATAAGTGTGCCTCGATATTCACTCACACCATCACTGGGTTGCACATATACAGACGAGACAATGTAAATATTTTCTGGCGTCCAAAAAAACCCGGCAGCATGCGCTTTAGATGGGTCGTTAAATAAACCACCTCTAGCAGAATTGCTTATGATTTCCTCTGGTATATACCATGGCTTACCGCTCACATAATCATAGCCACGCTTATAGAGAATGTTGCCTTCGGTATTAACAAGAATGATGGCTTTAATTTTAAGGTGGCTAAATGCGTCATTGCTGTAAGTGGTCTTGGTATAGCGAGCATTGGGCTCTACCATATAATTGTAAGTACTATCCAAGTGAGCATATTCAACTGCTATCCCATCCAACTGCTGAGACTGCTCTTTAAGAATACTCATTGCACTCTTCACCTGGATTGTGGTTTTGTCTTTTTCTAGCTTGAAATATCCATCAAGCAGCATTGTGCGCACCACTACGAATAGCAATGTGAACAGTAGCAGTATGCCTGCAGCCACAACTATCAACATTTTTGGACGCAATCCAGTAAAGTGTTTTTCTGACATTTAATTTACCAAAAAATTAACTAAAAAATACTACAGCAACAATAGCCTAAGGACCTATAGATTAACCACTGGAACAAGCACTAAAAAACACTGCTTATCTGACTAATGATTAAATTTAATACTTCTTCCAGCAATCATTCTATTATGCGACATTACTCAATAATGCCACAAGCTGGTTTTTATCGTCACCTATTACGCATGATTGATAGCCCACGCTATAATGTGCGTATGGCAAAAAAATTACCCCTGGAACGCATTATTCAACAGCAAGGCTTTGGTGCGCGAAAATTATGTCGCATCATGATTTGGAATAATGAAGTCACCGTCAACGGCCTACCTTGTGAAGACCCTAATGCTGAGTTTGATTTAGATAATCTACAATATACCGTACGAGGCGAAGCGTGGGATTACCGTGAAAAATCTTATTTAATGTTACACAAGCCAAGCAATTATGAATGCTCACATAAAACCCAGCACCACCCGACCATTTACAGCTTACTACCCCACCCACTGGTGGTGCGCGACGTGCAATGCATAGGACGACTCGATGAAGATACCACAGGCTTAATACTGATTTCAGATGACGGGCAGTTTATTCACCGTATGAGCTCGCCCAAACACAAGGTACCCAAGATGTACGAGGTTACATGTAAACACCCTGTTGATGAAAGCCAAATTGCCCATATCCTAAAAGGCGTGCAATTGGTTGATGAAGACGCGCCAATCGCTGCGCTTGCTTGTACTCGCATTAGCGACCATGTAATTCATATGACACTCGCAGAAGGCAAATACCACCAAGTAAAACGTATGATTGCCGCCATTAGCAACCGCGTTGAGGCCCTCAAACGCATACAAATTGGTGACCTATGCTTACCGGCTGATTTAGCCGTCGGTGAATGGCGTTGGTTAAGCGAAAGCGACATGGTAAAGCTCGGGGCAATTTAATTATTATGCGTCAATCATTATGGCTTTTCTCCTTACTACTCACTTCCTGTATGGGTGTGCCTGATCATATCAAAATTATTGAATCGGTAGATGCCAATCAATATCTTGGTACTTGGTATGAAATTGCTCGGCTTGACCATTCATTTGAACGTGACTTAGAAAAAGTGACTGCCACTTACAGCCTACGCGGAGAAGGTGGCATTAAAGTCATTAATCGTGGCTTTAATAGCAAAACCAATGAATGGAAAGAAGCTGAAGGCAAAGCGTATTTTGTTGACCCACCAAATGCCGATAAAACCAATACTGGCAAGCTTAAGGTGTCATTTTTTGGGCCCTTCTACGGCGCTTATAACATCATCGCGCTCGATAAACCTTACTATAACTACGTGATGATTTGCGGGCCGAATAAATCCTATTTGTGGATACTTGCCCGCACACCACAACTCACCTATCCAATTAAACAGCACTTGATTGCACAAGCCAAAGAACTGGGCTTTGATACCGATAAGTTAATTCACGTAAAGCAATCTAGCGAGGTTATTAAATATAAAGCGGGGCCTCACGTTAATTAACTTAAGAGTATTTACGTTTGCCTTCTACCACTCGCTTAGGTCTAACCGTACGCTCCAGCTGTTCGCCACGCACTGTCGTAATGGGCTTGTTTGAAAGTGGTTGCCATGCAGGAATCAGATGCTGCTTGCCATTACCGATTAAATCTGCACGCCCCATTTTCTGTAAAGCTTCGCGTAATATTGGCCAATTATTAGGGTCATGGTAACGAATAAAAGCCTTATGCAACTTACGCACATTACCCGCTTTAGGAATAGCTACGCTTTCTGAATCTGCCGTCACTTTACGTAACGGATTTTTTCCTGAATGATACATTGCCGTGGCCATCGCCATAGGGGTTGGCGTAAAGGTTTGTACTTGATCTAACTTAAAGTCATATTTTTTCAGCCAGAGCGCTAAATTAAGCATGTCCTGATCAGTCGTCCCTGGATGCGCCGCAATAAAGTAGGGAATCAAATACTGCTTCTTGCCCGCCTCTGCACTAAACTTTTCAAACATGGCTTTAAACTCATCATAAGCTTCCATGCCAGGTTTCATCATCTTACTAAGTACATTTTCTTCGGAATGCTCTGGCGCTATTTTCAAATAGCCTCCAACATGATGCTGCACTAGCTCTTTCACATATTCTGGCGATTTCACTGCTAGGTCATAACGCACACCACTGCCGATTAGAATTTTTTTAATGCCTTTAAGCGCACGTGCTTTACGGTATAGCTGTATCAGCGCACTATGATCAGTGTTCAAGTTCTCGCAAATACCAGGGTATACACAGCTCAACTTGCGACAAGATTTTTCTATCGCTTCACTCTTACAAGCAATACGGTACATATTGGCAGTAGGACCACCAAGATCAGAAATAACCCCCGTAAACCCTTCGACTTTATCGCGAATCTCTTCTACTTCTTTCAAAATACTGGCTTCACTACGGCTTTGGATGATGCGACCTTCATGCTCAGTAATACTACAAAAGGTACATCCGCCAAAACAACCTCGCATGATATTCACACTAAAACGAATCATCTCCCAAGCGGGAATCTTTGCATCTTTATAAGCTGGATGAGGTCTACGCGCATAGGGCATATCGTAGACATAGTCCATCTCTTTAGTCGTCAGGGGAATTGGGGGTGGATTTAACCAAACTTCTCGATCACCATGCTTTTGCACTAGTGCACGTGCATTGCCAGGATTGGCTTCTAGATGCAACACTCGTGAAGCATGGGCATATAACACTGGATTTTGCGCAACCGCTTCATAATCAGGTAAACGTACCACTTGCTTAGCCCTATCTGCTTTGGGTTTACGAATAATCTCAACGATTTTTGTGCCTGCTTCTAAAGTTGTTTTTTCTTGATTGTCGTCAGATGCGCAACTTGCATCGGCCTTACCCATTTTCATTTCATAGGGATCAACATGCTTTTCAACTGTACCTGGGCGGTCTAATTTTGTACTTTCAATCTCACTCCAGCCTTCTGGAATTTTCTTACGTAAAAAAGCAGTCCCACGAATATCTTGAATATCCGCCACCTTTTCACCTTTAGCAATCCGATGACTTAATTCAATTAAGGCACGTTCAGCATTTCCGTAGAGCAAAATATCGGCTTTAGAATCTACTAAGATACTGCGGCGAACTTTGTCAGACCAATAATCATAATGGGCAATACGGCGCAAACTGGCTTCAATACTACCAATCACCAATGGCACATCAGAATAAGCCTCGCGGCAACGTTGGCTATAAACCAACACAGCCCGGTCTGGACGTTTGCTGGGTGCAGCATCTGGGGTGTAAGCGTCATCACTACGAATTTTTCTGTCCGCCGTATAGCGATTGACCATACTGTCCATATTGCCTGCGGTCACACCAAAATAGAGATTGGGCTTACCGAGCGCCTTGAAAGCACTAGCATTTTGCCAGTCAGGTTGCGCAATAATACCTACACGAAAACCTTGCGCTTCTAACAGGCGACCCACCAAAGCCATGCCAAAGCTTGGATGATCTATATAACAATCGCCTGAAACTAAGATAATGTCGCAACTATCCCAACCCAAGGCATCCATCTCAGCACGACTCATAGGCAAAATAGGTGCCGCACCAAAGCGTTTCGCCCAATAAGGGCGATAGCTTTGAATGGGCTTGGCAAGCATGGTTAAGTATTGTTCCAAAATATCCGCTACTAACTATAAAGTAGGCGCATTTTACGCGCTAATTGTATGATTAAGAAGATTTTTTT
>CANNEG010000095.1:0-4583 GCA_947503455.1 Betaproteobacteria bacterium | reverse complement strand
GCATTATGAATGACCAATGGTATTAATTTTTCAGGAAAATGATGTGGTCCATAATTGTTAGAACAATTAGTGGTCAGGGTAGGTAGACCATAGGTGTGGTGATAAGCACGCACTAGATGGTCTGAAGCGGCCTTAGAAGCAGAATATGGACTATTAGGCGCGTAACTATGCGTTTCAGTAAAGGCTGAATCATTCTTAGCCAGTGAACCGTATACTTCGTCAGTAGATACGTGTAAAAAACGAAAATCCTGACGCTCTTCCTCGATTAAGTCGGCCCAATAAGCACGCACAGCTTCTAATAAATGAAAGGTACCGACGACATTCGTTTGAATAAAATCTTCTGGCCCATGAATAGATCGGTCTACATGACTTTCTGCTGCAAAATTTACGATAGCAGTGGGTTGATGCTCCTGCAAAAGCGAAGTCAGCAATGCCTGATCACCAATATCGCCATGAACAAAAATATGTTGAGGATTATGTCGAACGGAAACTAAATTTTCTAAATTACCAGCGTAGGTAAGTTTGTCTAAATTAACGACCGTGCCTAATCCTAACTTAAGCCATTCAAGTACAAAATTAGCCCCAATAAACCCTGCACCGCCAGTAACTATAATCGTTTTTTTCATAATACTAACTTTCTTGTTTTTCTGTAGTTGTTGCGGTTTCAAGTGTACGCCATAAACAATCGCCAGATTTAGCTAGAGAGGCTAAATAAGCTTCGTGTGCGTCTATTTCTGTTTGACTGGCATGCTTAATATGCATGGGTTGCTTAATGAGCGGACTAAAGTCATCATTCATTTTTTTATGGGGCCTATCTAACTCTATCATCAAGCTATCTTGCCCACGGGTCATCGCCATATAAACATCTGCGAGCAACTCAGCGTCTAATAACGCACCATGCAAGGTGCGTCTTGAGTTATCAATGCCAAAGTGTCGGCAAAGTGCATCTAAGCTATTACGTTGCCCTGGACGCATATCTTTGGCGATTTTAAGCGTATCCGTTACTTTTGCTACCACATCTTCTACAGGCTTATGTTCCATTAAGCCAAACTCACGATTCAAAAAACCCACATCAAATGGTGCGTTGTGCATAATCAATTCAGCATCTGCAATAAACTCAATGAGTTCTTTTGCGATGTCAGGAAAGCGGGGTTTATCTTGCAAAAATTCCAGTGAGATGCCATGCACTTCTTGTGCACCTTGATCAATCTCACGATCGGGATTTAAATAATAGTGAAAATGCTGCTTAGTCAATCGACGATTAACCACTTCGACCGCCGCGATTTCAATCACACGGTGTCCTTGGGCATGATATAAACCGGTAGTTTCAGTATCTAGAAATATTTGACGCATCAGCTATTCGCTCCCTGCAAAATTTGTTCTACGCCCATGTTCGCTAACATATCGGCTCGTTCGTTTCCTACATTGCCGGCATGCCCTTTCACCCAAATCCATTGCACCGTATGTTGTTGAGCCAATACATCTAACACACGCCATAGATCGTCATTTTTAACGGGCTTTTTATCAGCGGTACGCCAGTTACGGGCTTTCCAACCAATAATCCATTCAGAAATGCCTTTCTGCACATACACAGAATCAGTAAATACTTTGGCATGACAGGTGCGATTCAAGGCTTCTAAAGCCCGAATCACCGCCGTTAACTCCATACGATTATTAGTGGTTAACAGCTCTCCACCAAATAACTCTTTCTCATTGCCGGCATAGCTAATCCAGGCGCCCCACCCACCTGGACCTGGATTGCCTTTACAAGCGCCATCGGCATATATTTCGACTTCTTTATGACTACTCATATTATCTAAAACCGCTTTCATTATAAATTATCAAAATTAGTGGCGTGGTACTAAGTAATTTTTTCTGACGTTTCTGATTGTGCTGGTTTGGACTGAGAAGGATTGGTTTTTGGTTGCACACCCATCAAACTTGATTTTAAAGGCGTTTTCCAGCTTGGCTTAATCGGCATCATCCCCACTACGCGTTTTTTTGCGACAATAAAATATACGCCCCCTAACCTTCTGCAACAACGCTCACTTATCTTATCCATAAAAGAAAAACGTTTATGCCAAGCAGACGTCTCAAATGGCGGAACGTGACAGCACATATCCACCGAGACAACCTCAAAACCCAGTAACGCCAACCAATCTTTTAATCGAGCCAGCCCAATAAACTTACCATCCCAAGGGTAAGTAGTTTGTTTTAAAAATATTTTTCTTAAGCTTGCAGTCACGCCCCAAGTGCTAAGGGGATTAAACCCAGAAATTAATAAATGTCCATCTGGCATCATCACTCTTGCAGCTTCACGCAAGGTTTGATGGGGTCGTTCACTAAACTCTAAGCGATGTGGCAACAGTACAAGGTCTAAACTCATTTCAGCAAAAGGTAAAAAATCATCACTACAAGCCAAATCATGTGCAAACGCTTTGTACGTGACTGAATTAACTGAGAAGTCTGATAATTTGTAACGATTAGGAATACGTGAGTTACTAAGCAAATTCATTTGCAAGCCACCCATTTGCACCGCATTAAAACCAAACAAATCAAATACAGCTTGGTCATATAAAGCCTGCTCTTTTAGCTGCAGATATTGGCCCGCCGTTGAATTCAACCAATCAGATGGTAACTTAGGTGCTATTGACATTTAAGCGCGTAGAACAAATGATAGATGGTATGCAACATAATTTACAAATTATACCTATTCCTGCATTTAAGGATAATTATATCTGGCTAATTCATAACGGTCAGCAAGCCGTAGTTGTCGACCCAGGCGATGCAATACCCGTGCTTAAAACGCTACAGCGATTAAATCTTACCCTTGATACAATTCTAGTGACGCATCATCATCATGACCACATTGATGGTGTGTCAGCTTTGCTTGAGGCATATCCAAATATAATAATTTACGCGCCTAAATTAGAGCAATACACATTCGACCACACGCCCGTGGTTGAATTAAATACCATTCATTTGAATCTATTAAACCTCAACTTTACGGTGATAAGCCTGCCAGGTCATACTTTAGGCCACGTTGCCTATTATGCTGAAAACGCTAATGGAGAAAGTCTGTTATTTTGTGGGGACACGCTATTTGGTGCGGGCTGCGGTCGCCTATTCGAAGGAACGCCGGCACAAATGTATGCGTCTTTACAAAAATTAGCAGCATTACCTCCTACAACTAAAGTGTATTGCACACATGAATACACCCTGCATAACATCAACTTTGCATTAACACTTGAACCTAATAACCTAGCACTTATTGAACGTCACAAGAAAACGCAAAAATTAAGGGATTCCGATCTTGCTAGCCTACCTTCTACAATTGCATTAGAGCTTACAAGCAATCCATTTTTACGCTGTGATTCAGCTGAAATTCAATTAGCCTTACACCTTAAAAATGCCAGCCTTTTAGAAGTATTCACCGCAGCAAGGGATTTAAGAAATCGTTATTAATCATCAAGATATAAAGTTATTCTAATGTGGTTATTAAATATATTTAACTTGACTTTCACCGCCCTCTTTAGTTAGTATGTGACAATCTTTTGACGATACGTGCTTTGATGATCAACCTAAATTTTTGCACCCCGTCACTTTACATGTCTTGTCATCACGAGACGCCATCGCAACAATTTTTCTATATACCCTAAGTAATCATTGACTAAACTTTTAACTCAATTTATCTCATTTTCAGCTTTAACTATCACCACATTCATCTGCATTCCAGCACATTCGGAATCTAATGTGATTGGTGAAGAACTAATTATTTTGCCTGACGACCCTATCAAACCCATTATTAAAGACTTGGGCGTTGTCGAAAACATAGCACCCAAAAAACCCAGTGGATATAAACTAATCGAGACGCTCGAATCCTTACCTCAAGAGGATACAAGCTATCAGCAAGAGGTCATTAACATTGGGAGTGATGACTTATGGCAACGCATTAAAAATGGTTACGCCATACCAGACTCCACTTCGAGGCTCGTTGCTACCCATGAAAATTGGTACAGCTCACGTCCGGATTACATTAGGCGCATGGTGGAACGTAGTCAGAAGTATTTATTTCACATTGTAGAAGAAGTAGAAAAACGTGGCATGCCAACGGAAATAGCATTGCTACCCATGATAGAAAGTGCCTATAACCCTCAAGCCTATTCAACAAGTCACGCATCAGGCATTTGGCAATTCATACCATCGACTGGTAAGCATTTCGGGCTTAAACAAAACTGGTGGTTAGATAACAGGCGTAACGTTGTGATTGCAACCGATGCAGCGCTGACCTATCTGCAAAAGCTACATGGCATGTTTGGTTCTTGGGATTTAGCCCTTGCCGCATACAATGCTGGCGAAGGCACGGTCGGTCGAGCCATTGAGCGTAATCGAAGACTTGGTTTAGGCACAGATTATGAAAGCCTAAATTTGCCACCTGAAACTAAAAACTATGTCCCTAAATTACAAGCCATTAAAAATTTAATGACTAACCCAGGCAAATATGGGCTAAAAATTCAAACCATTGCAAATACAGCCTATTTCGCAAAAGTTTCTGCTCCCACACAAATTGATGCGCATTTAGC
>CANNEG010000094.1:0-4618 GCA_947503455.1 Betaproteobacteria bacterium | reverse complement strand
GAGTGTTGTGCGCGCGCCCTAAGTTGAGTGCTCTTTTAAGATCCTCTTGGTGGGTGTACCTAATGCATTCTAGGCTGTTACCACTTGAGCCTTTTTGGTTCAGGATGCTGGCTTAGGCTTTATCCGTGGGGAACTCCCAATATTGGTTTAGCTAATACCTATCTCAATTCGTGATATTTCAAATCAGCTAAACTTACAATTTCTAAGCATTGCGCATGGCAAGCCTCTAGTATGACTGGTGGGGCAAAACCGGCTTCTGAAGCCTCAAGCCAGCGCGCAGCGCAAACACACCAGCGATCTCCAGCGGCTAAACCAGCAAAGCCATATTGTGGCCGTGGCGTACTTAAATCATTGCCACGTGAAATTGAATACGCTAAAAACTCGTCAGTCATTTGTGCGCACACTGTATGATTGCCCGTATCATCAGTGCCTGTTTCACAGCATCCGCTTCGTGTAAAGCCAGTAAGTGGAGCTGTGCTGCAAAGTTGTAACGTAGTGCCAAGCACATTTTTATCTTGCTGTTTTGTCATCGACATTCCTAATCAGAAATCAGTTTTAAGTTTAAGTTATAGATTATCATAAGGCTTAATTAGTAATTTGAATAAGGTAAAAAATATGCGCTATTGGCTAATGAAATCTGAGCCTACCGATGTGTCGATTGATGATTTGGCTGGTTTTACAAATCAAACGGTGGATTGGTACGGCATTCGAAATTATCAGGCTCGCAATTTTATGCGAGATCAGATGAAAGTAGGTGACGGGGTATTTTTTTACCATTCAAATTGTGAGGTGCCTGGTATTGCAGGTATTGCAGAGGTCAGTACATTGGCATATCCAGATCGGCTGCAGTTTATCAAAGGTCACAAATATTATGATGAAAAATCCACACCAGAGACTCCACGCTGGTTAAATGTGGATGTAAAGCTTGTGCAAAAAACACGGTTACTTAGTCTTAAAGAGCTACGCGAATATGCTGAGTTGGTTAATATGCGTATATTGCAACGTGGCAATCGACTTTCTATTACGCCTGTAGATCCTCAAGAGTGGGAATTTATACTCAGTAAATTAAAAACAAAATAAAAAAATTAGATTACCCCAGAAAAAGCTTATAGGCCGGGTTATCTGTTTCATCCCAGTATGGATAACCCAAATTGTCTAAAAATTTCTTGAATTCAGTAGCATCAGCAGGAGGCACTTGCATGCCGACCAGTACTCGCCCAAAGTCTGCGCCATGATTGCGATAGTGGAATAAGCTGATGTTCCAATCATGCCCCATCGTGTCTAAAAATTTCATTAGCGCACCAGGCTTTTCCGGGAATTCAAATCTAAATACCACTTCATGTTCAGCTTGCGGTGCATGACCGCCTACAAGATGCCGTAAATGTAGCTTAGCCACTTCATTATCGGTTAAGTCTATGGTAGGTAAGTCTTGCGCTTGTAAATTAGCCACTAGCTTGGCAGATTCTGTAGGGTCAGCAATGGCTACACCAACAAATATATGGGCTGATTTTGGATCGGAATAGCGGTAATTAAATTCAGTAATATTGCGGTCACCCAGTAATCGGCAAAATGTTTTAAAGGCGCCTGGTTTTTCTGGGATGGTAACTGCTAAAACGGCCTCGCGTTTTTCACCTATTTCGGCACGCTCAGCAATAAAGCGTAAACGATCAAAATTCATGTTGGCACCAGAAGCAATGCCGATTAAGGTTTTACCAGTTAAGTGATTGCGTTCGGCATATTCTTTAAGACCTGCGGTGGCGAGTGCGCCAGCGGGCTCTAAAATACTCCGGGTATCTTCAAACACGTCTTTAATGGCCGCACAAATCGCATCGTTATCTACCACAATCATTTCATCAACATATTGCTGGCTAAGCTTGAACGTGTGCTCACCCACTTGCTTGACTGCTGCGCCATCGGCAAATAAGCCCACTTGGTCTAGCATCACACGCTTGCCTTGCTTGAGTGACTCAGTCATGGCTTCAGCATCTTTGGCTTCAACACCGATGATTTTAATTTCGGGACGCATCACTTTTACATAAGCTGCAATGCCGGCCAATAATCCACCGCCGCCTACACAGCAAAATATCGCCTCGATAGGTTCAGGGTGAGCATTAAGAATTTCTAGTGCAATGGTACCTTGCCCAGCGATTACATCAGGGTCGTCGTAAGGATGCACAAAAGTGAGTTTTTCAGATTTTTCTAGTTCAAGCGCTTTCACATAAGCATCAGAATAGCTATCACCAAACAATATCACCTCAGCCCCGCGCGCTTTAACGGCATTAATTTTAATGGCCGGGGTGGTGGTTGGCATGACAATGACTGCACGGCATTTAAGTTTTTGTGCGGCCAACGCCACGCCTTGAGCATGATTGCCCGCAGATGCAGCAATTACCCCGCGTTTTAGTACATCGCTGGGTAAGCTTGCCATTTTATTATAGGCGCCACGTAGCTTAAACGAGAATACAGGCTGCATATCCTCGCGTTTAAGTAGCACGCGATTATGGATGCGGGCGGATAAATTAGGCTGAAATTGTAGAGGCGTTTTTTTCGCTACATCGTAAACGTGTGAATTTTCTATTTTTTGTTTGTAATCGATGGTCATGAGCTATTTTTAAACAGGGCCTGTTTTTAAATCAACTGTCGCAGTGTATTATGTTGAATTGTTTGTATTATAAAGAATTTGTAGAGGATTTACTTAAAATGGCATTTACCCAAGATGAATTAAAGCAACAAGTGGCAAAAGCCGCCGTTGAATATGTAAAAGGCGGCATTATTGGCGTGGGCACAGGGTCGACCGCTAATTTTTTTATTGAAGAACTAGCAAAAGTAAAACATAAAATTGATGGCGCTGTAGCAAGCTCAGAAGCAACTGCTCAACGCTTGCGTGGTCATGGTATTGAAGTGTTTGACCTCAATAGCGTTGATGGCATGGAAATTTATGTCGATGGCGCAGATGAAATTACTGAGCATCTGCACATGTTAAAAGGCGGCGGTGGCGCATTAACAAGAGAAAAAATCGTTGCCGCTGTTGCTAAACAATTTATTTGTATCTGTGACGAGACTAAATACGTGCCGGTGCTAGGCAAATTCCCTTTACCAGTAGAAGTGTTGCCGATGGCAAAAAGTTACGTAGCGCGTGAGCTTGTTAAACTAGGTGGACAACCAGCATTGCGTAATTTCACGACCGATAATGGGAATGTGATTATAGATGTGCATGGATTGAACATTACTGACCCTATCGCGATGGAAGCTAAGATCAATCAAATCGTTGGCGTCGTAACTAATGGGTTGTTTGCAGCACGTCCTGCTAATGTATTGCTATTAGCGACTTCAGAAGGTGTAAAAACTTACAAAAAATAAGTTTTAGGTATGACGATTAGCATGCCTTAAGTCATAAATAAAAAGCGCTGATAAACAGCGCTTTTTATTTGGTAGCCTATTAGGTTAATTAGACTAAAATTTAGTTTTACTTACTGTGGTACATAGCCAGTAGCTGTATCTGCACCTTCACCAAAAAAATACTTTTCAGTTTGTTCGGTTAAGTATTTACGTGCTGATGCATCGGCCAAGCTTAAGCGATTTTCGTTGACTAGCATGGTTTGCTGTTTTAGCCATGTTGCCCATGCTTCTTTTGATACGTTCGCATAAATGCGTTTGCCAAGTTCGCCTGGGTAGGGGGGGAAGTCCATGCCATCGGCTTCTTTGCCTAATTTAATACAATTTACTGTACGTGCCATTTGTAATGCCTTAATTAACTGAATAAAGCACTATGATAACGCATGACTTTAAGAGGTGCGAGTGTACATGTTAATATTGTGTGATTATTGAACCATTAAAGTCTAAAAATATGAAAAACACTATAGAAAGTCCCTTTAAAGGTAAAACGGGGGCACGTCGTTTGATTAACGCATTTGGTTATTCGGTTGATGGGTTTAAAGCGGCATTTCAAAATGAAGATGCGTTTCGCCAAGAGCTGTTTTTGGCTACGATACTGGTTCCATTGGGTCTTTATTTAGGTAAAACAGGTGTTGAAAAAGCTTTATTGGTGGGGGTGGTGTTACTAGTGCTGATTGTTGAGCTATTTAACTCTGCGATTGAAGCGGCTGTGGACCATACGTCTATTGATGTACATCCGCTTGCCAAACGTGCAAAAGACATCGCCAGCGCATCGGTGATTGTTGCGCTAACCATTGTCATTAGTGTTTGGGGTTTGGTACTGTTTGGTTAATAGGAGTCTATTAAAGTAAAAAGGCCGCGATTGCGGCCTTTTTATTGTAGCTTAATGCTGGTTAATGGGTCGCTAAGGGGTCTAAAAATCTGCCCGCATACCGATTAACGCAGACCGTTCACCTGCCGGTGATAGGTCTTTTAAGAGCGAGCTATGTTCACGTATTTCTTGGTTGAGTAAGTTATTCGCTTTAGCAAATAACTCCATGTTAAGTTTAACGGGTAATTTATAAGTCACTAATGCACTGACGTCGGTATAGCCGTCAGTTACTAACTCGTTTTCAGCCGTACGATTTTGCTTGAAGGCATGCAACATATCTATTCTAGCCCCTAAAGCATTCTTTTGATAATGCAAGCCAGCCCCTAAGCGTAGCGGTGTGATGCGCGGCAA
>CANNEG010000093.1:0-4940 GCA_947503455.1 Betaproteobacteria bacterium | reverse complement strand
ACTAACAAACGCACCAGTTCTGCCGCCTTATAAGCAGCAATGCCGCCCGTAATGCCAAGTAGCAAGGATTTAGGTTTTAAAGCGTTATTTTTTTGCATATGGATGAAATGTTAAGGCTAATGTCTAGCTAATGCTTTCATTCTAATACGAAAATCACTATTTAAGCGCAATAATCCATGTGGTTGCGCTTGATTATGTTGATAATATCACGCGATAAAATGCAAAATACTGTCTGCTGAACAAGGTTTGTTGTAAACTAAAACTATGGAAAATTCAGTGATTTTAGATAATGTGCTTTGGCTTAACTTGGCCGTTGCCTTAGGCATTGGATTGCTAATAGGCGCTGAGCGCGAGCGTAGCAAAAGCATCGACCCGGATAGAGTGTTGGCGGGCATTCGTACTTTTGCGATTGCTTCTTTGTTAGGTGCAGTGAGTACGGTGGTGAGCTTTTGGCTGCTAGTGGTTTCGGTCATATGTGTCACAGTGTTTGCTGCGTTGGCCTATGTTGCTAGGGTTAAGGAGCACCCAGGGCTTACCACAGAAATGACACTGGTATTTACGGTCATTTTGGGTGGGTTGGCCATGTCTACACCGTCTTTAGCGGCTAGCCTTGCTGTCACTGCCGCAATCTTACTTGCCGCAAAAGAGCCTATTCATGGCTTTGTGCGAGGCGCTGTGACCAAAGATGAGTTAAATGATTTTCTGATTTTGGCGGCGGCAACTTTGATTGTGTTGCCATTGGTGCCTAATGAGTTTATCGGACCATTTAGTGCCATTAACCCACGTAATCTTTGGCTTATCGTAATTTTGGTCATGTTGATTAGCGCGTTGGGTCACCTTGCTTTACGTTTACTAGGTGGGCGCATTGGGTTGCCGCTTGTGGGCCTAGTTTCGGGATTTATTTCAAGTATTGCTACGGTCGGCGCCATGGGCGAACGTGCTAAAGAAACGCCCGCTTTAATAGGCTCTGCAGTGGCTGGTGCCGTGTTCTCTTGCCTCTCTACTATTTTACAGCTCACTTTGTTGCTGGCGGCAATTCACCCACCCACATTGAAAGCCATGGTTGCACCTCTGATTTTTGGCGGTGTGTCAGTTGCGCTTTATGGATTAGTGGTGACTATGAGCTGCTTTCATAAAAGCTGTCCAGAAGTCAGTCAATTAAGCCGATCTTTCAGTGTAAAGACCGCACTTATTCTGGCTGCAGTAATTGCTGTCGTACTCACAGCTTCGTCTGCATTAAATGCTTGGTTTGGCCAGGCGGGGCTTGTTTTTGCCTCCGGTGTGGCAGGGTTGGCGGATGTGCATGCCTCTACAATTTCTGTCGCCTCGTTGGCAGCAGCAGGCAATTTAACCCCCGCTAATGCAGTGATTCCAATACTGGTCGCATTTTCAATCAATGCTATATCAAAAGCGGTGGCAGCCGTTGTCAGTGGGGGTAGGGCTTTTTCAGGTCAGGTTATACCGGCGCTGATTATTCAGGTATCGGCTACGTGGCTAGGCTGGTGGATATTTTAGATTGATTGAATTGATTATTTAAATGATTTCAACTCGATTGCGACCATTTTCCTTCGCTTGATAAAGCGCTTGGTCAGCACGTGCGAGTAAGTGGGTAATATCGTCTCCCAGCATTAAGCTGGTCATGCCTAACGAAAGCGTCACATGAATTTCTCGGTGAGCACCGCCATCAAATTCGACTTGCATTGACGCTATTGCCACGCGTATCCGTTCAGCAATGTGATTGGCCACATCAAGCGAGGTGTCTGGCAAAATCATGGCAAATTCCTCACCACCAAATCGAGCAAGTAGGTCTGTCGGGCGGATTTGTTTGGAGAGCGTTGCCGCGACTGCAGATAACACTTCATCCCCTACCAGATGACCATGCACATCGTTAATTTTTTTAAAATTGTCGAGGTCAGCCAATATCAATATTAAGGGTTTGTTGTCGTTCAACGCTCGGCTAATTTGGCGCTTAAAGAATTCATTCATCCAATGTCGGTTGAATAGACCCGTTAAGCCATCTATATTCGCTTTATTTTCTAGTTCTTGCTGATGACGTAAGCCGTCGACAATCGTGATATTGTCATGGCGTAAGCGCTTTGCCAGTAAGATAAGTAAATTTCTAGAGAAACTATGCGAGGCTCTCACTAAACGCCAAAGCGTTTCCTCGTTAATTTTTAATAGACGACTATCCCTTGCCGCAACAACTTGAGCAGAAGTGCCGGCGCCATCAAACAGAGATAATTCTCCTACACAATCACCTGGCAATATTGCAATAAATTGCTCAGCTAATGCGGCGTTAAGAAAAACCTTCAATGAGCCTGTCAGCAAAACGTAGAAATATTTATTATGAGTATTGGCGTGTATGAGAGTTTGGCCAGCATCGATAGAAAATAACTCACATTCTGCAATCAAATGAGTCAAATCCTCTATATCCACGCCTCTAAAAATCTTAGAGTGACGAATCAGTTGGCGATCTTTATCCGACGTCTCATGTGTGATATTGGGCATTGTCATTTTTAATTGATACTATTTTAGTAATCATACCGCTATTGAATCATATTTATGCCAATTGTAATGCAGCTAAGCGCGCATATAAACCACCTTGTTCGCGCAACTGAGCAGGACTACCGATTT
Organism: Betaproteobacteria bacterium; assembly: GCA_947503455.1. GTDB lineage: Bacteria > Pseudomonadota > Gammaproteobacteria > Burkholderiales > Methylophilaceae > Methylotenera. Next base: position 2,306 of record CANNEG010000093.1, on the reverse strand, counting down.
CTACAATCTGTCCATTTTCTAGCACAATAATTCTATCTGCTTTTTGTACGGTGCTTAAGCGATGTGCAATCATTAAGGTTGTACGGCCTTGCATGGCGGCATTCAAACCTTGTTGAACGAGAATTTCTGATTCAGCATCTAGCGCGCTAGTGGCTTCATCTAGTAATAAAATTGGGGCGTCCTTGAGAATGGCGCGCGCAATGGCGATGCGCTGGCGTTGCCCGCCTGATAAACGCGTACCGCGCTCCCCTAAAAAGGTTTGGTAGCCCTCCGGTAGTTTATGTACAAATTCATCTACTTGAGCGGCTTTGGCTGCAGCAATCACTTCGTCATCCGTCGCTTCTGGCTTGCCGTAACGAATGTTTTCTAATGCATTGGCTGAAAATATCACGGCATCTTGTGGGACGATTGCAATATTGCGCCTTAGACTATTTAAACTTAGGGTGTTGATGTTTTGCTGATTAATCGTAATCTGGCCATGGTCGCTTTCGTAAAACCTGAGTAAGCATTGAAATAATGTCGTTTTACCTGCGCCAGAAGGGCCTACCAGTGCAATGGTTTCACCCGCTTTGATACTTAAAGACACATCATTTAATGCGGCTACTTGTGGCCTTGATGGATAATGAAATACCACATTTTTAAATTCAATTGCCGCTTGGCTTGGGTTTTTCAGGGTTTGCGCATCAGCCGGTTCTTTAATTGCGGCATCCGCATGTAGCAGTTCTAATAGTCGTTCGGTGGCACCTGCTGCGCGCATGACGTCGCCCCACACTTCTGCCATCGTGCCTACCGCGCCTGCGACCATCATGGCGTACAACACAAATGAGGCCAGTTCGCCGCCGCTCATCGTGCCTGCACTCACTTGGCGGGCGCCTACCCATAGCACGAAAATAATTGTACCTAAGGTGGCGGTCACCATCAGCATGGTGAGCATGGCGCGCACACGTACTCTTTTTAAAGCAGTCACAAAGCTAATATCTGCACTGTTGCTAAAACGTGCAATCTCTCGGTGTTCTTGTGTGTAAGACTGCACGGTAGGCATGGCATTGAGTATTTCGCCGGCCATGGCAGAGCTGTCAGCAATGCGGTCTTGCGACTCACGAGATAGTTTTTTGACTGAGCGACCAATCACGATGATGGGTAATATTAGCAACAGCATTAATCCAATATTGAGCGAGAATAAATACCAATTAGTGACAGCCAGCATGACCATGCCACCAATAAATTGAAACAAACTGCGTAAGCCCATTGAAATTGAGCTACCCACTACGGTTTGAATCAGGGTGGTGTCACCCGTCAGACGAGAGAGCACTTCGCCAGTTTGTGTGGTTTCAAAAAACTGTGGAGATTGCGTCATCACTCGGGCATAAACAGCACTTCGCAAATCGGCCGTGGCGCGCTCTCCCACCCAAGATACCGTGTAATAGCGTGCGGCAATCATCAGTGCCCAAAATACCGCGAGTGCGAACATCACCAAAAAATGGCCATTTAAACTTAAGGCGCCGATTAAACCGTTATGTGATTTTGTTGTTGCAGCATTGTTGATAAAACCAAAGTCGATTAAATCTCTAAATGCGAGCGGTACTAATAGTAGCGTGGCAGAGCCCAAGCACAGCAAGATAAAGGCCATCAGTACGCGGGCGCGGTAAGGATGTAAAAAGGGCCATAGACTGGCTAAGGATGATAATTTTTTGGCAGGCGATTTAGAGCTAGCGGATGATTCGCTATTGGGCTTGTTAATACCAGAAGATTGCATGCTTAATCAGCTCGTTTATGTTGAATGATGGATAGTATAACTGGCAAGCCAGAAACGTTTAGGTTCATTCTGATTTATACTAATATAACTTAAATTAACGCATCGTCATTATGCATAAAAATTTCAAAATAATTATCTGGATCATTGTATTGGCGCTAGGGATTTCAGCCGTGTGTGCAATTGCGCTCAATCGAGGTGAAAGCATTAGTGCTATGTGGTTTATCGCCGCGGCAGGGTGCGTTTATGCAATCGCTTATCGTTTTTATGCGGCTTGGATTGCAGCATCGGTATTGGTGGTAGATGAAACCCGTGCCACGCCGGCTGAACGTTTAGACAACGGCCGAGATTTTATGCCTACCAATAAATGGGTGGTATTTGGACACCATTTTGCTGCTATCGCTGGGCCTGGTCCGTTAATCGGGCCGACATTAGCCGCTCAGTTTGGTTATTTACCAGGCACCTTATGGATTTTAATCGGTGCAGTATTAGGCGGTGCGGTACAAGATATGGTCACGTTGTTTTTCTCCACACGCCGTAATGCGCGTAGCTT
>CANNEG010000092.1:0-5085 GCA_947503455.1 Betaproteobacteria bacterium | reverse complement strand
GTTGCCAACGGCGTGATTTCAACATTCAATATTTGATTCAATTGGCATCCTTAATTTGGGGTGGCGATTAAAATATTTTCAAGAAATATTTACTGCTACGCATAGGCCAAAACTGCCTTATAGAAAATTAGCCGCTAGTATACCACTTTAGTGGTAGTGATATTTCGGCGGTGTAATATTTTTGTGTTAAAATTTTTTAACCATATTGCTTGACTTAACCCTATGACTTCCGCCATTAAAGACTCAGCAACGCTGCGTATTGTTCCCGTCAACGGAAAAGCAGACTTGGATCAATTCATTCGCGTTACGGCGCTTATTTTTAAGGATGATCCCCATTGGATTCAACCTTTGCTGCTTGAGCGTCGCATGCACCTTTCAACCAAGCACAACCCGTTTTTCCAACACGCAAAATGGCAGGCATGGATTGCTTGGCGTGGTGAACGTCCGGTAGGTAGGATTAGTGCGCAGATTGATACAATCTATCTTGAACTACACGCCGATGCAACAGGGTTTTTTGGCATGCTGGATGCCGAAGATAACACCGAAACTTTCACCGCGCTTATCCGCACCGCTGAACAGTGGTTGCGCGAACAAGGTATACGCCAAGTACGCGGGCCATTTAACCTGTCGATTAATGAAGAAATGGGCTTGCTGGTTGAGGGCTTTACTACACCACCCGTATTTATGATGAGTCATGCCCTACCTTATTACCGCCAACATATCGAGCAATGTGGCTACCATAAAGCAGTGGATGCGCTGGCTTATTTAATTGCCCCCAATTTCGAAGCGCCACCGGTGATGCAAAAATTGGTAGCGGCTTCTGCAGATCGCGTGCGAGTTAGATACTTAGATCGCACACGTTTCAACGAGGAAATTTCGCTATTACGGGATATCTTTAATGACGCTTGGGCAGAAAATTGGGGATTCGTCCCGTTCACTGAAGACGAGTTTCAAGAGCTAGGTAAAAATTTGAAATTTTTGCTAGATGATGAATACATCCAGATTGCTGAAGTTGACGGCGAGGCTGCCGCCTTTATTATCGGCATGCCTAATATCAATGAGGCCATTCGAGACTTAGATGGCAAACTGTTTCCATTTGGCTGGCTAAAATTACTGTGGCGGCTTAAAGTTAGCCAACCTAGTAGCGGCCGAGTGCCCCTGATGGGCGTACGACAAAAATTTCAACGTACTCGACTGGGCACTGGGCTAGCATTTTTGATTATCGACGCGGTACGTAATGAGTTGCACAAACGTGGCGTGCACAAACTCGAGTTGTCATGGATATTAGAAGGCAATGCTGGCATGCGAAGTATCATCGAATCGATTGGCGGTAAAGCCTATAAACGTTATCGCGTCTACGAACGCCAGCTTAACGAACTTCACTAAAGTCCAAATTCAGCTATCAAATGTATGCTAAGCCCTTGCCGAAACAGGGTAATTAGGCAATAATTTAACCTTTGCAAAAAAGCGGTTAAAAAAACTGGCTTTTTGAAGAATTCAATCAAGGTTTTATCTGATTCTCTGTAAGACTTAAATTTTGTTAGCCTCATTGAAATTCAAGTTAACTGTTAATCGTAAAACTTCAAGCTAATCATTAGGGAGAAAACTATGGCAACACGTAAAGACCTAGCCAACGCTATCCGTGCGTTATCTATGGATGCGGTACAAAAAGCTAACTCTGGCCACCCAGGTGCGCCTATGGGCATGGCAGAAATTGCTGAAGAACTTTGGAACAATCATTTAAGCCATAACCCAAAAAACCCTGAATGGGCAAATCGTGATCGCTTTGTTCTTTCTAATGGTCACGGTTCAATGTTAATTTATTCATTGCTACACCTGACAGGCTACGCATTACCGATGGATGAGCTTAAAACATTCCGTCAATTACATTCAAAATGTGCTGGTCACCCAGAATATGGCTATGCCCCAGGTGTTGAAACAACGACAGGTCCATTAGGCCAAGGGATTGCTAACGGTGTTGGTTTTGCTATGGCTGAAAAATTGCTTGCTGACCAATTCAACAAACTAGGTCATTTCGACGGCTTCAATCAAGCGATTGATTACAACATAGTTGATCACCGCACTTATGTATTCCTAGGTGATGGTTGCATGATGGAAGGCGTTTCTCATGAAGCTTGTGCACTAGCAGGTACTTGGGGTTTAGGTAAGCTAACTGCATTCTGGGATGACAATGGCATCTCTATCGACGGTCATATTGAAGGCTGGTATACAGACGATACTGCTAAACGTTTTGAATCATACGGCTGGCATGTTCAATCTGTAGATGGTCATGACGTTGCTGCTATTGGTAAAGCAATTGAAGCCGCTAAAAAAGTAACCGACAAACCATCATTGATTTGCTGTAAAACAGTGATTGGTATGGGTTCACCCAACAAATCTGGTTCACATGATTGCCATGGCGCCGCATTAGGTTTAGATGAAGTAGCGGCAACACGCGCTAACATTGGCTGGCCACATGAGCCATTTGTAATTCCAGCTGACGTTTATGCAGGTTGGGATGCAACTGCTAAAGGTGCTACTGCTGAAGCAACGTGGAATGATAAATTTGCAGCTTATGCTAAAGCATTCCCTGCAGAAGCCGCTGAATTTAAACGTCGTATGGCAGGTAATTTACCAGCTAACTGGAAATCAGCCACTGATGCAGTGATTGCAGCAACTAACGATAAAGCTGAAACTGTTGCAACGCGTAAAGCTTCACAAAACGTCATTGGTGCATTAGCGCCATTATTACCTGAGTTCTTAGGTGGTTCAGCCGACTTAACCGGTTCTAACTTAACTTCATGTGGTAGTTTTGTCCATGTGGATGCTAAAAAACCTGGTAACTATATTTCATATGGTGTTCGTGAATTTGGTATGTTCGCTATCATGAACGGTATGGCATTGCATGGTGGTTTAGTTCCATTCGGCGGTACATTCCATATGTTCTCTGACTATGCGAAGAGCGCTTTACGGATGGCAGCGTTGATGAAACAACGCACTATTGCTGTATTAACGCATGACTCTATCGGCCAAGGTGAAGATGGTCCAACACACCAGCCCATCGAAAATACTTCTGGTTTACGTCTGATTCCTAATATGGATGTATGGCGTCCAGGTAACTCAACAGAAACTGCTGTGGCTTGGGTAGCTGCTGTTGAGCGTAAAAATGGTCCATCTAGCTTGGTATTAAGTCGTCAAAACGTGCCTGGCATGAAACATGATGTTGCGCAGTTTGATTTAATGCGCAAAGGTGGCTACGTGCTTTCTGATGTTTCAGGTAAAGCGGATGCAATCATCATCGCCAATGGTTCTGAGCTTGAATTGGCTGTGAAAGCTGCAGCTGAATTGAATGCAGCAGGTACTAAAGTACGCGTGGTTTCAATGCCATCTACCAATGTGTTTGACCGTCAAGATAAAGCGTACAAAGATAGCGTATTAACTCCGGGCGTAGTGCGCGTGGCTGTTGAAGCGGGTGTAACTGACTTCTGGCGCAAATATGTAGGCTTAGAAGGTGGTGTTGTAGGTATCGATACATTTGGCGAATCAGCGCCTGGCGGTACGTTGTTGAAACACTTCGGCTTTACCGTTGAAAATGTAGTCGCTACGGTTAAATCGGTACTTTAATGTAAGGTGCTGTCAATTAACTAGCGGCTTAGTTTAATAGGGCACCTCATTAGTGGGGTGCCCTATTGTTTTATGAATATGAGGTTGATTTAACTTAACCCCTAAATTATCTGAAATAAACATAGGAATTATCATGGCAATTCGCATAGCAATTAATGGTTTCGGTCGTATCGGGCGCATGGTGTTTCGCGCAGCTGTCAAAGATTTTACTGACATTGAGGTCGTTGCAATCAACGACTTATTAGAGCCAGATTATCTGGCATATATGCTTAAGCATGACTCTGTACATGGTCGATTTAAAGGTGATGTTGCTGTGAGTGGCAATCATTTAGTGGTTAATGGTAAAACAATTCGCCTAACCGCCGAAAAAGACCCTGCCAACCTAAAATGGAATGAAGTCAAAGCTGACATCGTGATTGAATGTACCGGCTTCTTTTTAACCCAAGAAACCTGTCAAAAACATATTGATGCAGGCGCTAAAAAAGTAGTGCAATCAGCACCCGGCAAAGATGATACGCCGATGTTTGTCTATGGCGTCAATCATAACACTTACCAAGGCGAGACTATCGTTTCAGCGGCATCATGCACAACCAACGGTTTGGCACCAGTCGCCAAAGTATTGAATGATGCTTTTGGTATCAAGCGTGGGTTGATGACCACCGTACATGCAGCTACGGCTTCACAAAAAACGGTAGATGGCCCATCTAATAAAGATTGGCGTGGCGGTCGTGGTATTTTAGAAAATATCATTCCTTCTAGTACTGGCGCCGCTAAAGCAGTGGGTAAAGTTATTCCCGCCTTAAATAAAAAACTCACCGGCATGGCATTTCGTGTGCCGACTTCAGATGTTTCCGTTGTTGATTTAACTTGCGAACTGATTAAAGAAGCCAGTTATGAAGATATTTGCAAAGCCATGAAAACCGCTTCTGAAGGCGAATTAAAAGGCGTACTGGGTTACACCAATGACAAAGTCGTTTCTACCGATTTCCGTGGCGAAACTTGTCCTTCAGTATTTGATGCTGAGGCAGGCATGTCACTCGATTCAACCTTCGTCAAAGTAGTGGCTTGGTACGATAACGAGTACGGCTACACCTGTAATTTAATGCGTTTGGTCCGTCATATTGCCTAGCTAAGTTGAGTTTTACCGGATAAATCTTAGAAGAAAATTGATAAGAGAAAGTTAAGGGAGTATAGGCGAATGAACGTAATTAAAATGACGGATTTAGATTTAAGTGGCAAGCGTGTACTTATTCGCGCTGACTTAAATGTACCAGTGACTGATGGAAAAGTGACTTCTGATGCGCGTATTACCGCCTCAATGGCGACCATTACATATGCACTAAAAGCTGGGGCAAAAGTAATGGTGACATCACATTTAGGCCGCCCTGAAGAAGGAGTCTATTCAGCAGAGAATTCACTTCAACCAGTAGTGGATGTGATTTCTGCAAAGCTTAACAAAAC
>CANNEG010000091.1:0-5416 GCA_947503455.1 Betaproteobacteria bacterium | reverse complement strand
TTGATGCGGCGTTGGAGTTCGATTAACTCTTTTTTCTGTGTGGCTTCTAGAATTCGTAAGGCAAATAACTGACCATCTAGTCCAATTGCATGCCCAAGCGCTATAAGGCTATTTTCGTTAGCATAACTATTCCCAGACTCAATGCTAATAATGTCTTCTTTAGACATTAGACCGTTTAAGCGAGACGCTAACTCTTCAATATTTATTGACATACTATCGCGAACTTTTTCGACGAAATCACCTGCTTCTATAAGGCTTGTGAAAGAGCTTGTTAATACTACTTCAAAGCGCTCTTTTCCAATCTTCGTTGGTACAAATGCACGTTTACTTTGTAGCCAGGAAATTGCAGCGTCCCGCGGAATGAAGATGTTAGAATCGATCAAAGTCGTTTCAAGTCGATTAGTAGCATTTTTGCTTGTCGCATTACGAATAGTGCGCTCATCAAGACCAGACAATATAGCCATCTCACCTAATGTAAGCACATCATCTGGCAAATACACCCCAGGAAGGTAAACCCGCTCACCACCGTCCAATACCAGCCTTGCAAAGAAAGCTTTTGCCGCATACATACACTTGTCTGTATGTACGGTTACTCCGTTACATGACTCATAATGAAGAAATGATTCAGACATGTCATAAATTAATCCATATGCAAAAGTCCATTCTGTAGCGCCTATTACATAATCAAGACTAAAATCTCGTAGCCCCATTACTCCATAATCGTAGTACTGCTCTACGATGCGAGTCACCTCAAAATCCTTAATTGAGAATGACCTGCCGATAGTTTTAGAATTGTTATCTGGACTCATAAAATTATGTACATCAACATCAACATCTTTTCTCTCGCCACCAAATAGCACTTCCTAGCCAATGGCCGGGGCTAATCCAAATGAAATGCTCCTAGCGTATTCGTAGATAATTTCCTGTAATTCATCTAACATTTCTGTTTTAGTAAAGTTCGCCACTTGCTTCTCCTTGTGTATACTAGTCATCATTGTTATCATGATAATGATCAATAAAATTTATGTCAACAGGTAATCACAAATAACACAAATATTTATTAAAGGTGCTAACTATAAAAGCACGTTAAATAAATAGACATGGCTTTTTATGCAGTTGCAAGTCGCTCTTTTAGGATGTAATAGGCAATTCGGACTTCCCGCAATAATGTAGACATTTTTCAATGTCAGATGGATGCTATGTTTAAAATAATTCCGAAAGTCCGCTTTTGGCCCTTAGTACTCAGTCAGCATAAAATTCACCCTACCTTATAGCAGTCTGTGGTTAAAATATTTAATTTATCCATCCAACTAAACAGCGCAAACTAATGATCCCTATTTTTCTAGGAGATCATCATGGAAGGCAGTATTGTTTTTAAGCATCATGAACCATGGAATAAAGGTAAGTTGATTGGCCAGAAAGCCCCGCTCAAGCTAAAGGAAATTTGGGCGATTAGAGTACGTTTAGAGTTATCGAAGCGCATACGTGACCTTGCACTTTTTAATCTAGCAATTGATAGTAAATTGCGCGCTTGTGACTTGGTTAAGCTAAAAGTAAGAGATATCTCGCATGGCGACAGAATCGCTTCAAGAGCGATTGTCATGCAACAAAAAACTGAACGTCCTGTGCAGTTCGAAATTACTGAGCAAACTCGCAAATCTATTGCTGAATGGTTACAGTTGGCAACGTTAAGATCTGATAGCTTTTTATTCCCCAGCAGAATTCACGAATCTCCACATTTATCTACTCGGCAATATGCGCGCATAGTCAATGACTGGGTAGAAGAGATTGGACTTGATCCAGTGAACTATGGAACGCACACCATGCGAAGAACCAAAGCATCACTCATATATCGACGTACTAAGAACTTAAGAGCGGTTCAACTATTACTTGGTCACACCAAGTTAGAGAGCACTGTCAGGTATCTTGGTATTGAGGTGGATGATGCATTGGAGATGGCAGAGCAGACAGAAGTTTAACTAGGTAAGGTCGCCGCTTTGAGATAAGTAGCGACCTTAACTAAATGTAGATAACAGTTATATTCCATATGCTTACAAGTTTTCTTAAAGACTTGATAGCAAAAAAATGCGATAATCTGCCGCTGTAAAATAATTAGCATTTACATACACGACGTGTAAGACCAAATCACCCAAGTCATTGATTTATATAATAAAATTTAATTTAATGGGATTTATTACTTACACAAATGTTACACAAAAATTATTTTTTAATTTAAGTGATTGATTTTATTATGAAATTTTTTATAGTAACTATTGAGTGGGAATAATGGAGGTAAAAATATGAGTCGTGCATTTGTGAATGAAGAAAGATTTGAGCAAGCAGGGGGCGAAGAATTAGTTGACCGCCCTATTAGTGAGTTTCCTAACTACGTCACCCCTACCGGTGCGCTTGAACTACAAACGCTTGAGGAATCGCTAGTCGCAGAGCTAGCGCCATTAAAAAAAACAGCGGATGACGCATTTAACAAAGATAAAGTCGCTGAAATAGAACGTGACTTGCGCTATGTCCGCGCCAGACTCGATTCAGTCATTCTGGTTGATCCTAAAACGCAAAGCCACGAAACGGTATTATTTGGTGCAAGCATTGAAGTAGAAGACGATGAAGGCAATCAGCACATCTTTCATATTGTTGGTGAAGATGAGGCCGATGCTAGCATTAACAAAGTCAGTTGGGTGTCACCATTAGCCAAGTCATTAATTGGTCATAAAATTGGCGATACTGTCACTTGGCAACGCCCTGTTGGCAATATTAATTTAGAAATTTTGGATATCCACTATCAACCATGAATGTTAACCAAGCCATCGTAGAACGCCGATCAGTTAAGGCATACGACCCTCATCACAAAATGACTGAGCAAGAAATGTCCGCGCTCATGTCCTTAGCCATGCTGTCGCCTACTGCCTTTAATATTCAAAACTGGCGCTTTATTTTAGTGACTGATCCAGTATTGCGTCAACAAATACGGGCTGTCAGTTGGAACCAAGCGCAGGTTGAAGAAGCCTCGCTATTGATTGTGCTGACCGCCGATTTAAACGCATGGGCAAAGCAACCTGAGCGCTATTGGCAAAACGCCCCTAAAGCGGCATCTGATATTTTAGTGCCCATGATTGGCCATTATTATGAAAATAACCTACAGGTACAGCGCGATGAAGCCATGCGCTCTTGTGGCATGGCCGCCATGACAATTATGTTAGCTGCCAAAGAAATGGGTTACGACACTTGCCCGATGGATGGTTTTGATTTTGATGCGGTAGGCAAGTTACTCAATCTGCCAGCAGACCACACCCCTTCTATGTTTGTCGTAGTCGGCAAAGCGCTCAAAGAAGCGTCGCCCCGTGGCGGACAACTCGCGATGGATGAAGTCGTCGTTTACAATAAATTTTAATAATCGATAGGGTGCAATATAATGCGCTCCTACTTAAAGCTCTTAAGGGTTCAATGTGTTAATTAGCAACAATATCACCGTACAATTTGGCGCAAAGCCACTGTTTGAAAACGTTTCTGTTAAATTTGGCGATAACAATCGTTATGGTTTGATTGGCGCCAATGGCTGCGGCAAATCAACCTATATGAAGGTGCTTGCCGGTGTTTTAACGCCGAGTGCCGGCAATATTTCAATCGATAGTCATGAGCGCATGGCATTTTTACGCCAAGACCAATTTGCCTATGAAGATCAGCGCGTGCTAGATGTGGTGATGATGGGCCATGAGCAAATGTGGAATGCTAATGTTGAAAAGAACGCCATCTACGCCAATCTAGAAGCCACTGAAGACGATTACATGCGTGCTGCCGAGCTAGAGGGTGTATTTGCCGAATACGATGGCTACACCGCTGAAGCACGTGCGGGTGAATTGTTGTTAGGCGTCGGTATTCCTATTGAGCAGCATAGCGGCTTAATGAGTGCCGTAGCGCCCGGTTGGAAATTGCGCGTGCTACTGGTACAAGCACTATTTTCTAACCCAGATATTTTGCTACTGGATGAGCCCACCAATAACTTGGACATCAACACTATTCGTTGGTTAGAAGATGTATTGAACAACCGCGATTGCACGATGATTATTATTTCGCATGACCGCCACTTTTTAAATCAAGTATGTACACATACGTGCGACATGGACTACGGCAAAATTGCAATGTACCCAGGCAATTACGATAATTACATGGAAGCCAGCACCGCGGCGCGCGCCCAGCAAGCCAAAGACAACGACAAAGCCAAGCAACAAGTGGCTGATTTACAAGACTTTGTACGACGCTTCTCTGCCAATGCTTCTAAAGCCAAGCAAGCAACTAGCCGTGCCAAACAAATTGATAAAATTAAAATTGAAGAATTTAAACCCTCTTCTCGTCAATATCCGTTTATTCGCTTTGAATACGATGAACGTGAAAAACTGTATCGCAACGCGGTTGAATTGAAAAAGCTCAGCCATGGCTTTGATAAACCGCTATTTAACGACGTGAGTATGATGTTTGAAGCGGGTGAGAAAGTGGCGATTATTGGTGAAAATGGTGTTGGTAAAACCACGTTTCTACGCTGCTTGGCCGGTGATTTACAGCCTAAACACGGCGAAGTGAAATGGGCAGAAAAAGCTAATATCGGCTACTTTGCGCAAGACCACGAATACGAATTTGAGCAAGGCGAAGATCTATTTGAATGGATGTCACGCTTTAGACAAGTGGGCGATGATGACCAAGTGGTGCGTAGTATGTTGGGCCGCCTGTTATTTGGTGGTGACGATACTAAGAAATCGGTCAAAGTATTATCTGGTGGTGAAAAAGGTCGCATGCTGTACGGCAAAATGATGTTAGCCAGAACCAACGTCATGCTGATGGATGAGCCGACTAACCACATGGACATGGAATCGATTGAAGCGCTGAATACGGCCTTAGATAAATACAAGGGCACGCTATTTTTTGTCAGCCATGACCGCGAGTTTGTGAGCTCTATCGCTACACGTATTATCGAAATTAAAGCCGATGGTATCGTCGACTTTACTGGCAATTATGAAGACTACTTAGCCAGCCAAGGCGTTGAGTAATCTAAAATAATATAAAAAATATTGCATCTGTTTGATTTATATCAATACGCATGTCCGATGAAAAGCTCATATTATCAATGTAACTGCAATCATGCAGTTGCGTTGATTTTGATAGAAGGACTTTCATCATGAAATTGTTAACCGATTTACTTTCAACCGACTATGGTCTGCAAAGTTTAGCTGTCATTGCCTTTGTACTAGGCATGGTAGTGTTCTTTTCCGTGTTTATTAAACGCCACATGGATGAAGACGCCAAAAAAGCGGGCTTAAAGTAATTCGTTAGCAAGGTAGCGCTCGATACAGCACAAATCTCTGCAGAGATGCTGGTAGATTTGTGCTGTCACGTGTGTAGGTTGCTT
>CANNEG010000090.1:0-5422 GCA_947503455.1 Betaproteobacteria bacterium | reverse complement strand
AGGTAACCACGATGATTTAATGGCACGCGAAGGTGCCTATTACCGCCTGTATCAAGCACAAGCGCGTAATGTAGATATAGACTTGGATGATCTCAACAATGACGATGACGCCCCTAACAAAGAAATCGACATATAAGTATGGAACACTTGTCTAACATTACTCAATTTAAACTGTCTCGCAATGCTGCTGGGCAGCTGCAACTGATGACAGATGACGGCACCCTTCATGTGGGCGTATTCCCTGTGCGGGCGTTTCCTATTAGCGCTGCCGATGAAGGCTTATCGCTCGTGAGCGCAGATGGCCATGAGCTGCTATGGATAGAACGTGTGGCAAACCTCACTGACGACAACCGACAACTACTCAATGCAGAACTCAGCCAACGTGAATTCATGCCAGAAATTCAACGTATACATGAGGTTTCTAGCTTCGCCACCCCCAGCATATGGCAGATAGAAACCAACCGCGGTCATGCTGAACTCGTTCTTAAAGCCGAGGATCATATACGGCGCTTAAGTCACACCAGCTTACTCATTACCGACAGCCATGGCATTCACTTTTTGGTGCGTGATATTGACCTGCTAGATAAACACAGCCGCAGGCTATTAGATAGATTTTTGTAACGCACTCCTAAATAACTACGCCATAAAAAAAGGCTTACAGATTAACTCTGTAAGCCTTTTGTCTGAAGCGCTCTGATTGCATCAACTCATCAAATGAAAAGTTGATGCCTTATCAAAAAACTTACATCATACCGCCCATGCCGCCCATACCACCCATATCACCACCACCCATTGATGGACCGTCTTCTTTAGGTAATTCAGCTACCATACAGTCAGTCGTTAGCATTAAGCCAGCTACTGAAGCTGCATTTTGTAATGCAGAGCGTGTTACTTTAGTTGGATCAAGAATACCCATCTCAATCATATCGCCGTAAGTTTCGTTTGCAGCGTTATAACCATAGTTGCCTTTACCAGCTTCTACGTTATTAACCACCACAGACGGCTCAACACCAGCGTTTTGAACGATTTGACGTAATGGCTCTTCAACCGCGCGCAATACGATTTTCACGCCTGCATCTTGGTCATGGTTATCACCTTTTACTTTAGCAATCGCTGCACGTGCACGAATTAACGCAACACCACCACCCGCAACAATACCCTCTTCAACCGCTGCACGTGTTGCGTGTAAAGCATCTTCTACGCGCGCCTTTTTCTCTTTCATTTCGATTTCAGTGGTCGCGCCAACTTTGATCACTGCAACACCACCGGCTAATTTAGCCACGCGTTCTTGCAATTTTTCACGGTCATAGTCACTGCTTGCTTCTTCAATTTGTGTTTTGATTTGAGCAATACGTGCTTTGATGTTTGCTTCAACACCATGGCCATCAATAATAATCGTGTTCTCTTTACCTACTTCAATGCGTTTAGCTTGACCTAAATTTTCAAGTGTAACGTTTTCAAGTTTCAAGCCTACTTCTTCAGCAATCACGGTACCACCAGTCAACATAGCAATATCTTCTAGCATCGCTTTACGACGATCACCAAAACCAGGTGCTTTAACCGCTGTTGTTTTCAAGATGCCGCGGATGTTGTTCACCACTAATGTCGCTAAAGCTTCGCCATCAACGTCTTCAGCAATAATCAATAATGGACGACCAGATTTAGCTACTTGCTCTAAAGTTGGCAGTAAATCACGGATGTTTGAGATTTTTTTATCATGTAATAACACGAAAGGGTTATCTAACAAGGCAATTTGACGCTCTTGGTTGTTGATGAAGTATGGTGACAAATAGCCACGGTCAAACTGCATCCCTTCAACTACGTCTAATTCGCTTTCTAAGCCAGAACCGTCTTCAACAGTAATAACACCCTCTTTACCTACTTTATCCATCGCATCAGCAATGATTTTACCGATTGTTTCATCAGAGTTTGCAGAGATTGAACCTACTTGAGCAATTTCTTTACTTGTTGTACATGGTTTTGATTGTGCTTTTAAATCAATGATCGCTGCAGCAACTGCTTTATCAATACCACGTTTTAAATCCATTGGGTTCATACCAGCAGCAACAGATTTCATACCTTCACGAATAATCGCTTGCGCTAGAACTGTTGCTGTTGTTGTGCCGTCACCGGCGATATCAGAAGTTTTTGAAGCCACTTCTTTTACCATTTGTGCGCCCATGTTTTCGAATTTATCTTTTAATTCGATTTCTTTAGCGACTGAAACGCCATCTTTAGTGATGGTTGGTGCGCCAAATGAGCGCTCTAATACAACGTTACGGCCTTTAGGGCCTAATGTTACTTTAACTGCGTTAGCAAGAATGTTTACGCCGTTAGTCATTTTTTGGCGAACTTCATCACCAAATCTTACGTCTTTTGCTGCCATTTAAATTCTCCTGGTATTTCTTAATTTGATTGAATATGCATCAAGCGATAAATTTGTTGAAATTATTCAACAATCGCCATAATGTCTTCTTCGCGCATGACCAATAGTTCTTCGCCATCAACTTTTACAGTTTGACCCGCGTATTTACCGAACAATACTTTATCGCCAACTTTAACGTCTAAAGCGATTACTTTACCGCTTTCATCACGTTTGCCTGAACCTACAGCTTGGATAACACCTTGATCTGGCTTTTCTGTTGCGCTATCTGGAATCACAATGCCAGATGCTGTCGTACGCTCTTCTTCTGAGCGTTTTACGATGACGCGATCGTGTAAAGGACGAATTTTCATACAATTTCTCCAAAATTAAATCAAAAAATTAAATGCTAAGGGACTAAATAAAACTAATCTTATAAAGCTAAATAATACAGAGCGAGTGCGATTTTAGCACTCAAACCCTTAGAGTGCTAGTTATTGGGTCACTATGCCATATTTCAAGATTAAACTTAGAAAAATTTAATAAAATTTTATGTTATGCCTACTGATTACCATTTAAAATGAGCTTATGTCTGAAAATGAATCAGCAATTGAACAAATTAATCTTGGCTTCAATGAGCAAGAAGATCGCTTATTACTAAAAGTGGGCCTTGCTGACAAAACGGAAGTGGCGGTATGGATTACGCGACGTGTATGTAAATCTATATATGGTTCACTACAAAGCGCTACTAGCTCGCTACTGCCTACCACCACTCAATTTGCTGCGCCTA
This sequence comes from Betaproteobacteria bacterium, assembly GCA_947503455.1. Lineage (GTDB taxonomy): Bacteria > Pseudomonadota > Gammaproteobacteria > Burkholderiales > Methylophilaceae > Methylotenera. The sequence goes on along the minus strand of CANNEG010000090.1, from coordinate 2,270 downwards.
CCATCACTACGCCTGACGATAAAAATCAAGCCATTGATAGTTTTATGCGTGAATCAGATGATCAAAAAAAGATTGAAAACCTAGACTTTAAATCAGAATATATCACCGATCGACAAGCACGCTCAGAAGCACCCATGCTAGCCGTGCAATGTATGATTGTGAGCATCGGAAACTTACCGCCTTATTTAGAGTTGCAATGCACGAATGGCCAATCTGTAAAAATGGCACTCACCAATGAATTGGTCCATGCACTCACCAGCATGATGCAATTAGCCACCCGTGAAGCTGGTTGGGATTTATTGATAGCCGCAGACAACACGCAAGTGAATATCCACGCATCCACACAAACGCTACATTAAACGCACGCTTTAAGACCGTGCAACACTCAAAGAGAAAGCCACTATGACTGATTTACCTAAATGCCCAAAATGCAGTTCTGAATATACTTACGAAGATGGCGACATGTATGTCTGCCCAGAATGTGCACATGAATGGTCTAAAGATGCGACTGCTGAAAATGCGGACGATGCCAAAGTCATACGTGACGCCAATGGCAATGTGCTGCAAGATGGCGATACCATTACTGTGATTAAAGACCTTAAAGTAAAAGGCTCTTCACTGGTGGTTAAAGTGGGTACCAAAGTCAAAAATATCCGTCTAGTCGAGGGCGACCACGATATAGACTGCAAAATCGATGGCATAGGTGCGATGAAGCTAAAATCAGAGTTTGTGAAGAAAGTGTAGTTTTTCTAGGGGCGCATCAATTTGCGCCCTACCCTCTATTGACGCTTATCAAAGAAATGGACCACTTGCGGCTGCGGCAGATTGAGCACCGGCTTACGTATCTTGCCCATCACATGCATTTCACAGGGCTTGCAATCAAACTTGAGGGTAAACCTGTCATTTCCATTAATTAAGGTCATCGGCTCCGCCGTCACCGTACCTTGCACCCCAATCACCCCTTTCGCTTCTTTTGGGCATAAGCCATGGCTAAAACGTAAGCAGTGCTTGGTAATCATCAACGGCACTTCGTCCAACTCTTTGTTAGCTTCATAAGCCGCCGCAATCATTTTTACCCCATGTTTTTCATAAAACTGCCGGGCCTTTTTGTTATAAACATTGGCTAGATAACTCAAGGTATCTTCAGGATAAATAGCCGATGGCTGGGCTTTAGCTCGAAGTGACGGGCGTTCATAACCATGATCACGCGCGTGCTGTAATTGCTCAATAGCGTCGCGTCGCAAACCATTCACAATAGAGGCTGGCACGAACCATGGCTGAGCGGTTTTAAGTGCTATCGCTTCAGCCACAAAATCTGTATTGCCCAGTTTGGCTAAGTTCTCATGTAAGCTAGCCTGTGATTTTTCAATATTGTCTGCAATCTGTTTTTCGGCGCTGCAATGTACCGTTACACTAAAGCCAGCTTCATCAGTCACGGTCAGTGAGAAGCCTACATCCGTTTCTGCAAACACCATCATCAAAGCAATTTTTCGCTGTGAAGAATCCTTCTCTAGCAGACGCATAAAGGCGTGGTCACGGTTACGATAAACCGCCATGCCACGACGCATATCAAGCGGCATTTCATTGGGGTAAAGTTTTGTGCCCACTACCGTATTCACACGCAAGCCTACTAATTCTTTGTGCACATCAAAAAAACAGATGCCATCACCATTATGTAGCTGCACCTCAGTATCCACTTCAAAATAGTCATGCCCTACTTTGCTGACCTTGCCCAAGGCTTCGCCTGAAAATTTAGGCGTATCAAAAGCACCAATATCGGCTTGTCGACCATTGGCAAAATAATCTGTCGCACTACGGTTAAAAGTTTTTTCGGGCTGGGGGTTAAACGTATATTCACAATGCCCATGCGATGATTTTGCCAACTCAGGCGAGTCATGCAAAATTTCATCTAGCAATTGCCGATAATGCGCAGTAGCATTTTTCACATAAGGTAAATCTTTATAACGGCCTTCAATTTTAAATGAGCTCACCCCAGCATCAATTAAAGCGCGAAGATTGACGCTTTGGTCATTATCTTTCATGGATAAAAAATGTTTATCTTTACCAATAATGCGCCCTTTTTGATCTTCTAAAGTAAAAGGTAAACGACACTCCTGCGAACATTCACCACGGTTTGCGCTACGCCCGGTATGGGCGTGACTGATAAAACATTGACCGCTAAACGCCACACATAAAGCACCGTGAATAAAATATTCTAAGTTGCAAGTGGTGGCCGCTGAAATTTTTTGTATGGTGGGTAAATCTAACTC
>CANNEG010000089.1:0-5469 GCA_947503455.1 Betaproteobacteria bacterium | reverse complement strand
TTACAAGTGGCGCAGTTAGCGGGTATTCCAAAATCGGTGGTGGCAGCCGCCAAACGAAAACTGATTCAACTGGAGCGTAATAACGTGGTGCAAGATAGTACGCAACCCGATATGTTCACCAGCAATGAAGCTAGCGTTGAGTTGCCCATTCACCCCGCGTTGAGTGCGTTAGAGGCGATACAAGCCGATGACTTAACGCCTAAACAAGCGCTTGATGTGCTATACCAGTTGAAAGCCTTAATCAATCAAGGCTAAACGCAAGTTTAATAAACGAAAGCCCAATAAAAAAGGCGCTCAAATATTGAGCGCCTTTTTTATTCATGCGGATTACTTTAATTAGTGATGATGGCCACCCGCGCCGTGCACGTGTTGATGCGTCACTTCTTCTTTATTTGCAGCACGCACGTCAGTCACCGTCGCACTAAATATCACACGTTCGCCAGCCCATGGATGGTTGCCATCGACAATCACTTTGCCATCAGCAATTTCTGTCACCGTGTATAAAATCACTTCACCGGTTTCATCTTCACCTTCAAATTGCATACCGACTTTTAAATCAGCAGCTGGGAAAGCGTTAGCCGGTTCAATTTGTACAAGCTCTTCATCGTATTCACCAAAGGCATCAACGGGTTGCAAGTCTACAATCACCACGTCACCGACATTTTTGCCATGCATGGCTTCTTCCACTTTTGGGAAAATATTATCGTAGCCGCCATGTAAATAAGCCACTGGATCCGCGCTTGATTCCAATACATTGCCGTCGGCATCTTTAAGTTCGTAAGTCATTGTGACTACTGTGTTCATTGCAATTTGCATAAGGATTTCCTAAATCTTAAATGGGTAAAATTTTGATGCTTAGAATTTCAATTCTGTGAATTTTAATCTATTTTAAGCATTTGCTAAAATACTAACGTGAATTTAATTACCGACCTCGTCCACCGCTACGATGTACGCTATTGGGGTTGTTGCCACTAGGGCGACTCGCATTACCCCCGTGACTATTGCCACGTTTACCATTGTGTGTACTTGCCGGTGAGAATAAAGCCGGTTGAGGCATGGCTTGATGGCGTGCCGCTTCTGACATATTTTTGCTGTTTGAATTGCGTTCATCACTACGAGGCGCATTGCCTTCAGCACTTCTTGGTCGTTGACCATTGGCCGGTGCTTGTGCGTTGCGCTGATGGCCGCGAGGTGGGCGACCATGGGCTTGGCGGGGGCCACGCGGCGCCTCAGGTTCAGGGTTGGCGCTTGGGGTAAAGCCTTCCACTTGTACTTTTGGAATCTCGCGCTTAATCAATTTCTCAATATCTTTGAGCAATTTTAATTCTTCACGATCGACCAACGATACGGCGGCACCGCTAGTGCCGGCACGGCCAGTACGGCCAATGCGGTGCACGTAATCTTCTGGCACATTCGGCAATTCAAAATTCACTACTTGCGGTAATTGGTCGATATCCAAACCGCGTGCGGCGATATCGGTGGCAACTAATACGCGCATACTGCCATCTTTAAATTGCGCCAATGCTTTGGTGCGTGCGCCTTGACTTTTGTTACCGTGAATCGCGGCTGATTGAATGCCATCTTTAATGAGTTTTTCGGCTAATCGATTAGCGCCGTGTTTGGTACGGGTAAATATCAGCACTTGCTTCCAATCGTGATGCTTAATCAGGTAGCTCATGAGTTCACGTTTATGGCTTTGCGCAACCATATGCACGGTTTGCTCTACCAGTTCAGACGCCGTATTGCGACGCGCCACTTCAACAAACCCCGGGTTGTGTAACAGACCATCGGCTAAGGCTTTGATTTCATCCGAGAAGGTGGCTGAGAATAATAAGTTTTGACGTTGCTTAGGTAACATGGCGAGAATTTTTTTAATGTCGCGAATAAAGCCCATGTCTAACATGCGATCGGCTTCATCGAGCACTAAAATTTCTACGCCAGATAAATCTACATTTTTTTGATTGGCATGATCAAGCAAACGGCCTGGGGTCGCGACTAAAATATCGAGTGGTTTTTTCAAGCGTGCAATTTGCGGGTTAGCGTTTACGCCCCCAAAAATCACTGTTGAAGTGAGCGGTAAATATTTACCGTAAGTTTTCACAGACTCTTCAATCTGCGCCGCGAGTTCACGCGTTGGCGTCAACATCAAGCAACGAGGACGACCTTTGCCTAAGTTTTCTAATGGCTTTTGGCTGAGTAAATGCAAAATTGGTAAAGTAAAACCAGCCGTTTTACCGGTGCCAGTTTGAGCGCCTGCCAGTAAATCACCACCGCTTAATACTTGCGGAATGGCTTTAGACTGAATAGGGGTGGGGGTGGTGTAGCCAGCGTCATTAATCGCACGCAAAATGGCTTCGGATAATCCTAACTCGTTAAAGTTAAGTAAGGTTGTTTCAATGGTCAATGTAGTGCTCCAGCTTGGGTGTAAGCCGACCTATTACTTATACAGCAACACCAATCGAGGAAGGCAAATGTAATAATCATTCAGGTGATTGAACATCAAGAAGATTAAGGGTAAGGACCGCTACGCTGATTGGTTGGCATAGGGAGGCTGCATTATACGGTAGATTGAGATTAAAGCTAGCGATAGATATTTTAAGGCTTGATGCGCCAGTGAGTACGGGTGGCTAGCGATCTAGCAAACTGTAATAATTGAGTGGCTCAAGCACGGTGGGGATGGGTTCTAATTCGGTGTTGGGATGATCTTTACTGTAATGCAGACCACGACTCTCAGCCCGAGAAATGGCGCTTTCAACAATTAATTCAGCCACCTGTAATAAGTTACGTAGCTCGATTAAATTGTTGCTGATTTTGAAGTTGCTATAAAACTCATTCACCTCATCACGAAGCATATCAATACGATGCAGGGCGCGGCTTAAGCGTTTGTCGGTGCGCACAATGCCGACATAGTTCCACATAAAACGGCGTAATTCATCCCAAGTGTGGGTAATGAGCACTTCTTCATCGGCATCAGTGACGCGACTTTCATCCCAATAAGGTAATTGCGGTGATGGTTTTGTCGGTTGACTTAATATATCTTCTGCCGCTGTTTGACCAAACACCAAGCATTCTAGTAATGAATTACTGGCCAGACGATTAGCACCGTGCAAACCGGTGCATGCACTCTCACCTATGACATATAAATTTTTAATATCCGTGCGCCCTTTATCGTCCGTCATCACGCCGCCACAAGTATAGTGCGCGGCAGGTACCACGGGAATGGGTGTTTTGCTGATGTCGATACCAAAGCTTAAACAACGCTGATAGATGTTAGGGAAATGCGTTTGAATAAAAGCTAATGGTTTGTCGGTAATATCTAAATAGACGCAGTCTAAACCGCGCTTTTTCATTTCAAAGTCAATCGCACGCGCGACAACATCCCGTGGCGCCAACTCTAAGCGTTCGTCATGCTCGAACATAAACCGAGTGCCATCAGCCAGCTTCAGTAAGCCCCCTTCACCTCGAACGGCCTCACTAATCAAAAATGATTTGGCATGGGGGTGGAATAAACAGGTAGGGTGAAACTGAATAAACTCCATATTGGCTACACGGCAACCAGCACGCCAAGCCATGGCAATACCATCCCCTGTACTGATATCAGGATTGGTGGTGTAAAGGTATACTTTGCCGGCGCCACCGGTCGCCAAAATGGTATTTTGCGCGGCGATGGTGATGACCTTACCGGTACTTTTGTCTAACACATAGGCGCCCAAGCAGGGGTTGGCATCCGTGTTGTAATCAGTCGTCTGAAATTTGGTTTCTGCGTTAATGTCGATATTCAGTTTTCTGGCAGTGATTAAGTCCACGGCAATGTGATTTTCCATCACGGTGATATTAGGATGTTGCTTTACCTTGTCTGAAAGTGTGACTTGTACCGCATGGCCGGTCGTATCTGCGGCATGAATAATCCGACGATGACTGTGACCGCCTTCGCGGGTTAAGTGAAAACCACTATTGTCATGGTCGCGGGTAAAGCCTACCCCTTGTTCAATAAGCCATTCAACCGCCTCTTTGGCGTGCTCTGCCACCATTTTTGTGACGGCTTCATCGCACAAACCGGCCCCTGCAATTAAGGTGTCTTGAATATGATTTTCTATGGAGTCTTCATCGTTAAGGACCGCGGCAATGCCGCCTTGCGCCCAATCGCTGGCGCTGTCGTTAATACTGCGTTTGCTGACTAAACAGACTTTTTTATGCGCTGCAGTACGTAGCGCAATGGTTAAGCCTGCGAGACCGCTACCAATGATTAGTACATCAAATTGCTGCATGCTAGGCTTAATTTTCTATTGTTAATTTTGAGAAAATGGGATGTCATTGCTGGAACTAATGAGAGTGTATCGCTGTCTTGATAAAAGGCAATAGCAATGCGTAACAAGCCGATAAATAAACCTATTGTTTTTTGTATTGTGATGAAGAGGAACGCATAATGATGCATCTTGGTAAAATTCTAGAATTAACGCAACTAAGTTTAGTGCAACCTGCTGTGCAAGGTTATACTTCCGAGAGTCAAAAAAATATCAATGAAAATAATACCTATGCATTTAGCAGTCATCAGACCAAGTCAACAGGAAATCTAAGCGTAGTGGCCGTCAATCCTTCATCTGAAAATCGTGAGATAGACCATGAATTGGTTTTACGTGCGCAGCGTGGCGATAAGCGTGCTTTCGGTTTACTGGTAGATAAATATCAGCGTAAGTTGGCGCGTTTACTGTCACGCATGGTGCGTGATCAAGCTGAAATCGAAGACATTGTGCAGGATACCTTTATTAAAGCCTATCGTGCCTTACCTAACTTTCGTGGGGATAGTGCTTTTTATACTTGGCTCTACCGCATTGGTATTAACACCGCAAAAAATTACTTAGTGTCTATGGGACGCAGACCGACCGTGAGTACGGGCGTTGAAATTGAAGATGCCGAAAACTTTGAAGGTGCGGATGAACTGCGCACCATGGAAACGCCAGAGTCTTCTTTGATGACCAAGCAAATTGCCCAAACAGTGAATGATGCCGTGGCTAACTTACCTGAGGATTTACGCACAGCGATTACCCTGCGTGAGATTGAAGGGTTGAGTTATGAGGAAATTGCAACGGTGATGGATTGTCCTATTGGCACAGTACGGTCGCGTATTTTTAGGGCGCGCGACATGATTTCACTGAAGTTAAAACCGCTGTTAGATACGCCAGACCATAAAAGATGGTAGTTGCTAAAGTAAGCCACATTGAAGTCATCGTTGATAGAAATAACGTATGAGATTTTGGAGTTGATCATGAATGAACAAATATCTGCTTTAGCCGATAATGAAATTGCTTTAGAGCATGCTGAGCACTTGATGGCCGCGATGCAGCCCAATAGCCCGTCGGCCGAGGCTTGGAGTCAATATCATTTAATTGGCGATGTCATGCGCGGTGCGCAAACACTTAGCCCAAGCTTCAAGCAAAACTTAATGGCGAAAATTGATCGTGAACCCAC
>CANNEG010000088.1:0-5795 GCA_947503455.1 Betaproteobacteria bacterium | reverse complement strand
GTCATTGCTCAGCCTGATTTGACTGTGGGCGAGCGTATTTTACATGCGGTGGTCGCCACACAAAATGCCGTAGGCATGAATACTAATTTGGGACTTATCCTACTCAGTGCGCCACTGATTCATGCTGCTTTAACCGCTGATGAGAATCAAAGTTTGCAGCAAAGTTTAGACGTCACTTTAAGTCAACTTACTGTCGATGATGGATTATTAACTGCACAGGCGATTATGTTAGCTAAGCCCGCCGGTTTAGGGCGGGTTGCTGAATTTGATGTGCATGATCAAACTAAGACAAGCTTGTTGGCCATGATGCAATCGGCTCAAGATAGAGATCGTATTGCTTTGCAATATGCGCATGCTTTTTCTGATATTTTTGAATTCGGGATACCGCGTTATATCACTGCGATGAAGAAGTGGCAGGATCGCGCTAAAACGCAGAGTGATGCATGGGCTACTACCGCGCTGTATCTAGGTTTTTTAGCTCGTCAAATGGATAGTCATGTCGTTCGTAAGCACAGTGATTTTTGGGCTACAGAACTGATGCATGAAGCGCGAGCTATCGAAGTTGATTATTGGGCGACCGACAATCCAAAATTGATGCAAAAGAATTTGCTTGCTTGGGACACCTCACTTAAAGAGCGAAACATCAACCCCGGAACGAGTGCAGATTTAACGGTCGCTTGTATACTGGCGAATTATTTGCAGGGATTAGGTGTTTAAAATGGGATTTATTCGCTAAACTAAATGTGAATCTAGGCTATAAGTAAATGTGGCTAGGCTAACGACAGTCAGTAACTTTTCAGATATAATATTGCACTAGATTTTGTATAAGACTTCAGCGCGCAAGTATCAAGCTAAAAATAGTTTGTTTAAGATCTATTTTTAGAGCGACATAAGCAAGTCAATTGGTAAGAAACTAAGATACTTTTAAGTTAATTTTCAGGAGGCAAGTAATGGCAAGTTTATTAGAGCAATTAAAGACCATGACCACAATCGTGGCAGATACGGGTGATGTTGAGGCGATTAAAGCGGTTAAGCCTGTAGATGCAACAACTAATCCATCATTAGTTTTAAAAGCAAGCCAATTACCACAATACGCGCCATTAATTGAAACTGCTATTGCTTATGCGAAAGCACAAGGCGGTACTAAAGCAGAACAAATTGACAGTGCTGCTGATAAATTAGCGGTATTAATTGGTGCTGAAATTACTAAAGAAGTGCCGGGTCGTATTTCAACTGAAGTGGATGCGCGCTTATCTTTTAATTTAGAGGCAATGGTGGCTAAAGGCCGTAAATTAATTAAACTTTACGAAGAGTCTGGTATCAGTAAAGATCGCGTGTTGATTAAATTAGCTTCAACATGGGAAGGTATCAAAGCTGGCGAAATCTTAGAAAAAGAAGGCATCCAATGCAATCTGACATTATTGTTCGGTTTCGGCCAAGCACGTGCATGTGCTGAAGCTGGCGTATTCTTAATTTCACCATTCGTTGGTCGTATCTTAGATTGGTACAAGGCTAAAAATCCAACAACAGAATACACACAAGAAACAGACCCAGGTGTTGTTTCAGTACGTGCAATCTATGCCTACTATAAAGAGCACGGCTACAAAACAGTGGTAATGGGCGCTTCATTCCGCAACACTGGCGAGTTGATTGCGCTTGCAGGTTGTGATCGCCTAACGGTCTCACCAAACTTATTGCAAGATTTGGCAGCAACAGAAGGTACTTTAATACAAGTCATGAAAGACACGGGCGCAACTAAAAAAGCGCCGGCAAAAATGACTGAAGCTGAGTTCCGTTTCGAATTAAACCAAGATGCAATGGCAATTGAGAAATTGTCAGAAGGGATTCGCGGTTTTGTGGCTGATCAAAACAAACTAGAGGCGGCTTTAAGCGAAAAACTATAATCGTTTTGCGATTAGTATTTTGTAATAAAAGTGTAATCGAGTAAGTTTAGAATTGACATATGTTTACTGGACATTTACTATAAGTGTCCAGTTTTTTGTAAGATAAGAATTGTAGTGTAAAAGCTTTCATTATCAGCATTTAGACTTAAAGGTTTCGATGTAGGTTCTGACTTGGTTTTATTACTAAAATAGCAATAAATCAGTAATATTCTAAAAATTATTAAACGGAGAAATACCATGGCATTAACCCAAATGGCTTTAGATTCATTAGACTTTGACGGAACAGTTGCATTAGCTACTTTAGTAGCTCCACACGTTGATATTCTTGAAATCGGTACACCATGCATTAAGCATAACGGTGTTAAATTACTTGAAGTTTTACGTGCTAAATTTCCAAACAACAAAATCTTAGTTGACTTAAAAACAATGGATGCTGGTTTCTACGAAGCTGAGCCATTCTACAAAGCTGGTGCAGATATCTGTACAGTTTTAGGTTGTGCTGACATCGGTACTATCAAAGGTGTAATTGATGTTGCAAACAAATACGGTAAAAAAGCACAAGTTGATTTGATCAACGTTGCTGATAAAGCTGCTAAAACTAAAGAAGTTGTTGCTGCTGGTGCGCACATCATTGGCGTTCACACAGGTTTAGATCAACAAGCTGCTGGTCAAACACCATTCGGTGACTTAGCTTTAGTTGCTGGCTTGAAATTAGGCGTTGAAATCTCTGTTGCTGGTGGTGTTAAAGCTGCTACAACTGCTCAAGTACGTGATGCTGGCGCTTCTATCATCGTTGCTGGTGCTGCTATCTACGGCGCTACTGATCCAGCTGCTTCTGCTGCTGAAATCACAGCTATTGCTCACGCTTAAGTTAAGCATTGGTTTTAATTAACCAACTTCAATAAGTTATTATTGAAATGAGTAATTAAAAATCCTGATTCAGTAATGAGTCAGGATTTTTTTATTAATGCCATGTAATTTACAAGTATGATTGAATAATTAAGGAAAACATCATGAGTCATCAAAAACTAATTTTAGACAGATTAACCACCATTTTGTCAGAAACAGACAGCAGTAATGGAGCAAAATTATTGAAACTGGTGGACGAAGCCGGCCGCATTTTTATTGGTGGTGCTGGCCGTTCATTGCTAGTTTCACGCTTTTTTGCCATGCGCCTAGTTCATGCTGGCTACAATGTAAGCATGATAGGTGAAGTTGTGACTCCAGCTATTAAAGCCGGTGATTTGTTGATCCTAGTTTCAGGTTCAGGCGGTACGGAAACTTTGTTGCCTTTTGTTAAAAAAGCAAACTCAGTAGGTGCTAAATTGGCAGTAGTTTCAATGAAAGCAAAATCTCCAATGGCAGAAGTGGCTGATTTGAACATCCAAATTGGTAATGACAATAGCTTCCCTCTCACAAAAGGTATGCCTATGGGTTCGCAATTTGAATTATCAGCACTGGTCTTTTTAGAGGCGTTGATTGCGGATAATATCTCCGCAAAGGGTTTAACTGAAGAAGGTATGCGTGCTATCCATGCTAATTTGGAATAATGTAAATTAGTCTGATTTAAGTTTGATCTTTAAAAAAGCTCGCTTAGGCGAGCTTTTTTAATTAGGCGAATTTTTCTAAAGCTTCGCTAGATATTTGCTTGTGATGTAAAGCGGTCGCTACTAAAGCGCCGCATAGGCCCATTTCTTTAAGTATGATTAAATCGGCTACATCTCTAATACCGCCTGCTGCATAGACATTAAAATGCTTAGCGCGATTGATTACTTCTGTTAATAACGCTTGATTAACACCTTGGTTAGTCCCTACATTTGCCAATGACATGATAATCACATCTCGCGGCCAATAATGAGTATTAGCCAGCAGTTCTAAGGGCCCTTGGTAGCCGTGAGGCATAAAATCTAGTGATAATATAAAATTTTGTGGGTGATGCTGAAGTGCAGAATAATCGCTAATAAGGGTAAAATTCTCGCTCCCTATCACTAGTTGAATATTAAGTGTTTGCCATAAACCAAGCTCAGATTGGGTGCTGATACCAGCATCTACCCAAACGACTAAATTAGGGAAGTGCTGGGTGATCGCTTCAATCACACTATAATTTGTACTGACACTGCCTGTTGTTTTTTGAATGGCATTTAAATCGGCGATATATAATTGTGTAAATGGGTGAAATGCGAGCATCGCAGTAACAACGGCTATCGGATTGCTAGATGCGCTAAGCTGAGATTGTATTGCTTGGTAATGTTCCCTATCACCTTTTTTGGCATGCACCACGGCGCCATTTAATAAATCAATTACTGGGATTATCTGCATCATTAAACAACTTCATAAATTATTGGTATGTGAGTTTATCACTGGTGGTGGCCTTAGTGATGCGACATTGCCAGCGTCTCTTGTAAAAGAAGGCGTTGCCATGCGAGATGCTTTGTTAAATGACTTAGATGAGCTCAAGCAATATCAGGTTATCACCATGCATGATGCGCGGTTGTCGCCATCTGCTTATGCAAAAAATAGCTTGGCTGTTAAGTCGGGTGATTTTGAAAAAGTATTCAAAAATGCACTTAAGCAGGCGGACTTGGTTTGGCTCATTGCACCAGAAGCTGAGGGTAAATTATTAGCACTCACTGAGCTCTGTTTAGCTGCTGAAGATAAAGAAAACGGGTCTATTTTGTTAGGCTGTGGCTATGATTCAACGTTAATCGGCACGAGTAAAAGTCTAAGTTTTGAAGCTATGCAAGCGGCTGGCATTAATACCTTACCGGTATATGCTGGGGAAGATTTAATGCTAGCAGAATATTTTGATGTGTTGTTGCAGCTAAACATAAAAAAATGGGTAGTTAAACCAGAAGATGGTGTTGGTTGTGAGGGTATTCAATCATTTGACTCTTTAGAAGACTTACGGTCTTGGTTGGTGCAAGAGGACCGTTATTTAAATTACTTCGCACAGCCTTTTCAGGCCGGCATCGTTGCAAGTTTTTCTATGATTTGTCGTGAGGGTGCTGGCTGGTTATTAAGCTGCAATCAGCAGCATATTCAGTATGACGGTAACCAGTTTAAGTTAATAGGCATTACTATTAATGGTATGCAGACTTATTGGCAACGTTTTGAGACGCTAGCAAGAAAAATTGCTAGGATGCTACCGGATGCGTTGGGCTATGTAGGCGTGGATGTGATTATTGACGAAAATGACAAAATTTTTGTCATTGACATTAACCCACGCTTAACTAGTAGTTATGCGGGTTTGCGTGAAGCGACAGGGCGTAACCCCGCACAAATTATTTTGGCGTGTATATTGCAGCCACACTTTAAATTTCCTACTTTACAAAAAAATATTGTAGAGATTGAGATATGAACCAGAAATTCCCTATCTCTGAGCGCAGCCTATCTGTTTGCGCTGATAAATTTAATGTAATTGGCTGGGACGTGGGCGGAGCACATTTAAAGGCTGTATATATTGATGCTGCAGGTAACTTGATTTCAGTAAGCCAAGTGTATTGTCCTTTGTGGCGGGGTTTGCATGAGTTAGACGGTGCAATCAATCAAGTGTTGGCAGACTTTTATGTTGATGAGCATGTTGTTACTCACTTTGTCACCATGACAGGTGAGCTTGCCGATATTTTTCCTAACCGGCATACTGGGGTCATGCAAATAGGACAGTTTTTGGTACGGAAATTATCAGGCGAAGTGATGTTTTATGCCGGTAAAAATGGTTTTGTTGATTATGCTTTCGCTGAAATGCATGCCACTAATATCGCTTCAATGAATTGGCTGGCAAGTGTAGAAGTACTAGCGCACAATAGGCCTCTAGCTTTATTGTTAGATATTGGTAGTACTACTACGGATATTGCGCTAGTCCGTGATGGAATCCCCCAAGTACTCGCTTTT
>CANNEG010000087.1:0-5901 GCA_947503455.1 Betaproteobacteria bacterium | reverse complement strand
TGACGGCTTCTCGTGGGGTAGCCGCTTAACCAAGTACTGACGTTATTCACGGTAGAATCGCCATCGCCACTATTTAAGGGTAAACCCGCGACGCGTGTACTTTCATTCAACTTGGCGATGAGATGTGTGATGCTTTGTACGGTAAGCTCGGCGTGCGTATATTGAAAATTGCTAGCACTCCAAGTAATGACGGCATATTTAGCCGCTTTTAATTTATCCAAGACTTCTAGTAGCGTTGCAATCGCAACACCAGCTACTTGATCCACTGTAATTTTTTTGCCGTTCATCAAGGCGTTGAGGGTGCTGATAATTTCAGGTAATTTAGAAGTATCAGCCGTAATGATTGTTGGCACTTTACCTGCAGGAGAGATGTCCGCCTTTAGATTGTCTTCAAGGGTGTTTTTAGGGACGGCTAGATAAATAATTTCTGGAGAAGGTTTATCAAATAAACTGCTTGCATTCCATACTAGTTTTTCAAAAAAACGTGGATGGCTACTTACTATATCAGTACCAATTGCCAAAATGATATCGGCACGATTCTTTATCTCAGTGAGTGTGGTGGTTTGCCAGCCACTATTTTGCATGGCTAGTGTATTACGTACCGTTCCTTCAGAATGCATATGGTCTAACGTAGCATTAGTTTTTTTCGCTAATCCTACCATCGCCCGCATGCCTTGCACTTCAGTGCCTAGACCAGAAAATAATGGTTGATTGCTAGCGCGTAAAATATCTGCGGCAGCTTGAATGGTGGTATTTAAATCACTCGCTTTACCAGCTAACAGGGGGCCACTTAAATTTGCTTGCCAAGCTTTGTTATAAAAGTTGATGCTTTTAGCGCAAGCATTTTTAATATTTATGGGCGATGTTGCCGTCAACACCAAGTCATCACAGAGTAGACCGCAGGCAGGGCAACAATGCGTAATTGGTAAAGTGGGTATGTTTGACGATTTCATTAAATGTAATTCTGCCACATTGTCAGTGCTCGCGGTTTGAAACAAGTGGTCAACATGCAAATGTAGGTTTATTTTAAGCGCTAAAAATGGTATTTTATCGTTCTTTTCAATAAGTTAATTAAATGGAGTAATTATGGCTGTTCAACGCACGCTTTCTATCATCAAACCTGATGCGGTAGCAAAAAATGTAATTGGTAAAATCTATACCCGTTTTGAAAATGCAGGTTTAAAAGTTGTTGCTGCGAAAATGGCGCAATTAACTCAAGCAGAAGCGGAAGGTTTCTACGCAGTGCACGCCGCACGTCCATTCTTTGGTGATTTGGTTAAGTTTATGATTTCTGGTCCAGTGATGATTCAAGCCTTAGAAGGTGAAAATGCTGTACAAGTGAATCGTGATTTAATGGGTGCTACTAATCCAAAAGAAGCGGCTGCCGGCACAATTCGTGCAGATTTTGCAGAAAGCATTGATGCTAATGCGGTACACGGTTCAGATTCAGCTGAAAATGCAGCGATTGAAATCGCTTACTTCTTCGGTAAATAGTCTTAGTTTACAAGGTAAAAACAATTTTGGTTAATTTGCTCAATTTCAATCAGCCACAACTGGCACAATGGTTTGCTGAAAAAGGTGAAAAGCCTTTTCGCGCCAAGCAGTTGATGCGCTGGATGCATCATTTTGGTGTGTTTGATTTTGAGCAGATGACTGATATTGCCAAAGTATTACGTGAAAAATTAGCGCTGGAGGCTGAAATCGCCTTGCCTAATGTGCAGTTAGAACAAGTATCTAATGATGGCACGCGTAAGTGGTTGATAGGTGCGGATACTGCAAATAGCATAGAAACCGTCTTTATCCCTGAGGATGATCGCGGTACTTTGTGTATTTCATCGCAAGTAGGTTGTGCGTTGGAATGCACCTTTTGTAGTACTGGCCGTCAAGGCTTTAACCGAAATTTAAGTGTTGCAGAAATTATTGGACAGCTTGCAATAGCGAACCAGTCGCTGCGACAAGAAGCGGGTTACGATATGTTGCCCGCAGGTGAACGCATTATTAGTAATGTGGTCATGATGGGTATGGGTGAGCCGCTAGCAAATTATGATAATGTCGTGACTGCTATGCAGATTATGTTGGATGATAATGCTTATGGGCTAAGTCGCCGCCGCGTCACGCTTTCTACCAGTGGTTTAGTGCCGGCAATGGATAGATTGAAAGAAGATTGCCCCGTAGCATTGGCTGTAAGCCTGCATGCCCCTAACGATGCATTGCGTGATGTTATTGTGCCGATTAACAAAAAATATCCATTAAAAGAATTAATGGCGGCATGTAATCGTTATTTAGAAAAAGCACCACGTGATTTTGTCACTTTTGAATATGTGATGTTAGATGGTGTTAATGACACGGTTGAACATGCATATCAATTGTTAGCGTTGGTTAAAAATGTGTCATGTAAATTTAATTTAATTCCGTTTAATCCTTTTCTAAATAGCGGCTATGAGACGTCTAAAGCCAATCATATTCGTGTATTTAGAGATATTTTGATGCAAGCTGGCTATGTGGTGACAGTGCGTAAAACCCGTGGTGAAGACATTGATGCTGCATGTGGCCAGTTAGCTGGTAAAGTATTGGATAAAACCAAACGTACTTTTAATAGAATTGCAATTGAGGCGATTTAATGAAATTTAATATGAACTTTAGTAGCCAAAAAATAAGTGTAAGGACAATCTGCTTAAGTTTCGTATTGTGTATGTTGAGTTTAATCAGCACAGGTTGTGCGAATCAGCAGCAGCAAGAAAAACAAAGTGAAACGCTAAAAGATCGCGCTAGAGCCCATACTGATTTGGGTGCGGTGTATTTTCAGCAAAAGCAGTATGAAATTGCTTTAGATGAATTTACCTTG
The DNA here is from genome assembly GCA_947503455.1 of Betaproteobacteria bacterium. Lineage (GTDB taxonomy): Bacteria > Pseudomonadota > Gammaproteobacteria > Burkholderiales > Methylophilaceae > Methylotenera. Next base: position 3,056 of record CANNEG010000087.1, on the reverse strand, counting down.
GCATCGAAGATAGATCCTAGTTTTGCTTCTGCTTTTAACGGATTAGGTTTGGTGAATGCTGCCCTCGGTAAAGATGATGTGGCCGATGCTGATTTCAGAAAATCGATACAGATAGAGCCGATGAATTCGGAAGCGCGCAATAATTACGGTAGTTTTTTATGTGCAAGAAATAGAATTGATGAATCAATCACAGAATTCTTGGCGGCTGTAAAAAATCCATTATATGCCACACCAGCGATGGCATACACTAACGCTGCTATTTGTTCTATGCGCAAAAAAGATATGGCCAGTGCAGAAGCTTATTTGCAGCGGGCACTACAAATCGAACCTTTATCACAAGCGGCGGCCTACCAAATGGCTAATATCCAATTTAAGCGTAATGATGCAGTGGCTGCTAAAAAAACCTTACAAAATGTCATGCTTGGTCAGGTTGGGCCGGAAATATTGTGGTTAGCTATTCAAATAGAGCGTGCAGTAGGCGCAAGAGATGCCGAGGCGAGTTATTCGTTAGAACTAAGACGCAAATATCCAGATTCCGAGCAAGTTAAGTTATTACAGGGTGGAAAATAACCATGATTGATGAAGTAACAACCAATTCTGCCGACACTTTGAACATAGTGAGTTCATCGCTAGGCAAAGTCTTATCTACTGCCAGAATTGCTAAGAATCTGTCATTAAAAGAGGTCTCCAATCATTTGCGTTTAAGTGTTGCACAAATTGAAGCCTTAGAAAGTGATAATTTTGCTGCATTACCCCAGCCTATGGCGACACGTGGATTTATACGTAATTATGCGCGTTTGCTAGAGGTGGATGCAGAACCACTGCTTGAAAGCTATCGTACGAGTATGCCTGATGGGGCGCCAAGTACATTGAGTGTGCAAACCTCTATGACTCAAGTTGCGATAACTAAGGGTAGCCAACCTCAGTTTAAGTATATTCTAGGCAGCATTTTGCTAATATTGTTTCTGTCGTTATGTTTTTTTTATATTAGTAACTCGCCAAAATTAGAGCCAGTACCCGTCAAAAATGTGGCTATCGTTTCTGAAGACGCAGCATCCGTGGTTGTTCCGATGCCGGAAATTGCCCTACCTGCCGCAGAACGTCAGCCGGAAAGTATTGATATAGTGAGCGCTGAGAAGGTTGTGGAAAATACGGCGGACATACAACCTGCCGCTATTGAAAAAGAAAAAATGGTTAAGGATAATGTGGCAAATACCACACCATCAGCAAGCTTGAAACCCAGCGTACAGTTGCGATCTTCGACGGATGTTAATCTGAATGCATTGAAAACAAATGTTGAAAAGCCAGTTCAGGTGCCGACAGCAAATACAGTTAAAGCCAATGTCGGTGATTTAGCGAATGGAAAAAATGTCACCGTATCAGTTTCAGAAGAAGCTTGGATACAAGTGAAAGATAAAACAGGTGCAGTGATTTATGAAAAGAAAATACCGGCAAATACCACAGATGGCTTTGATGGTTTACCGCCATTGTATTTATGGGTCGGTAACGCAAAGGCAACCACAGTGACATTTTTAGGTAAACCAGTAGATTTGACCAGTAAAACTAAAAATAATATTGCACGTATAACGCTCGAATAATTTTAGGAATCGTTGTGACTTTATCTTTGCTTAATCTACCACGGAAAACCTTGCAAGTAATGATAGGCCAAGTACCAGTAGGTGGAGGTTTAGGTGCAACAAAACCAAGTGCAGTAGTGGTGCAAAGTATGACTAATACGGATACTGCAGATGCGGCGACTACCATCAAACAAGTATTTGAATTGTGGCAAGCGGGTAGTGAGGTGGTACGTATCACCGTTAATTCGCCTGAGGCTGCTGCACAAGTGGGTAATATTCGTCGTGGCTTAGATGCGTTAGGTTGCTCTGTGCCATTAGTTGGCGATTTTCATTACAACGGCCATAAGTTATTGGCACAATATCCAGATTGTGCGGAAGCGCTGGCCAAGTATCGTATCAACCCTGGCAATGTAGGTAAAGGTTCAAAGCGTGATGAGCAATTTGCTGCCATGATAGAAGCAGCTATTCATTATAAAAAGGCAGTTCGTATTGGCGTCAACTGGGGTAGTTTAGACCAAGCTAAAATGGCGCAAATGATGGACGATAACGCTAAGTTGTCTACACCATTGTCTTCGGATGCGTTGATGCGCGAGGCATTAATTCAATCGGCACTGGAAAGTGCGCAACAGGCGGTTGATTTAGGGTTATCGCCTAATCAAATCATTATTTCTTGCAAGGTCAGCAATGTGCAAGATTTGGTAGCAGTATATTCAGATTTAGCTAAACGTAGTGATTATCCTTTGCACTTAGGTTTGACCGAAGCAGGTATGGGTTCTAAGGGTATCGTGGCGTCTACAGCGGCGCTGGCTTTACTTTTACAGCAAGGTATCGGTAATACTATCCGCGTATCTTTAACGCCGGAGCCTAACGAATCGCGCACAAAAGAAGTGATCGTCGCCCAAGAGATTTTGCAAACCATGGGAATTCGTTCGTTTACGCCATTAGTGACAGCTTGCCCGGGTTGTGGTCGCACGACTTCAACGTACTTTCAAGAGTTGGCGATGCAAATTCAAAGCTATCTGCGTAATCAAATGCCAGTGTGGCGTGAAAGCTATGCAGGGGTTGAAAATATGAATGTTGCGGTGATGGGTTGTGTGGTGAATGGCCCCGGGGAATCAAAATTAGCTAACATAGGCATTAGTTTGCCAGGGACTGGGGAAATGCCAGTCGCCCCCGTGTTTGTCGATGGCGAAAAAACCGTCACACTTAAAGGTGACCATATTGCACAAGAATTTCAAGCGATAGTAGAGCATTACGTACAAAGTAATTATGCGGTAGGTGGCAAGCTGCATCAGGCATATGCGTCCACTCCAATCAATAGCGTGAGCCATACCAATAAAACGATTCCAATTAAAGCAGTGTAGTTATGGTTGAAAATTCAACAAAAATTAAAACAACAAAATTTCAAAGTATTAAAGGGTTTTACGACATTCTTCCTGAGCATACGCCGCTCTGGTTTAAGTTGGAGGACGTTGCACG
>CANNEG010000086.1:0-5951 GCA_947503455.1 Betaproteobacteria bacterium | reverse complement strand
TTAGCATGGCGATAGTGCCGCTATCTAGGCTTAAGACTACCGATACTGCAACCATGAGCAAACATACCATGTAAATCCCGCCAACAGAGACCAATTGCGATGTATTTTTCTTAAACCCTTCAAATAAATGGTTGATTTCTAAATCTTGTTGCTGGGCTAGCGCTTTGCAACCCCACATCATGCCGGCAGCAAAGACGGGCGCTAACAAAGTACTCAGCACTGAGCCGAATACTGGAATCAATGAAATGGGAATAATAATCGCCAAATAAATCACTAAAATAATAATCCACATCGCCGGATTGGCTTTGAATAATTGAAAGCCACTGACTATCCAAGCCCACGCATTGCCGGCTGCGACTTGTCTAATTTCTAGTGGTTTGTTTGAGACATCTTCGGTCATGGTTATTTCCTATATTGCCGTTCGTAATTTAAGTATTCTTTGAAAATGATTAGGATCTTTAGCGTGAGTTAATTCACCGGCTTGTGGGTAAATTTGATCATACAGGCGGGATAGCCAAAAGCGTAATGCGGCAACACGTAGCAAGCTAGACCAAGCAGCCTGCTCGGCCTCATTAAATGGCCGAATCGCTTGATAAGCGGAGAGCATTGCATTCAATCTAAGTTCATCTAAGCTACCGTCAGCATGCACACACCAATCATTCACGGCAATCGCTAAGTCGTAGGCTAATACGTCGTGACAGGCATAATAAAAATCTATCAACCCGCCTATTTCATCCCCATCAAATAATACATTGTCACGGAATAAATCAGCGTGAATAACCCCCATCGGTAAGTTCGAAACATCTAATGCTGCTTGAAATGCAATGGTTTCTTTTAATAATTGCTGATCAGATTCTGACAAAAGTGGCATCACTTGGGCGGCAGTTTTAATTCGCCAATTAGCGCCGCGTGGGTTATGTGTATTGAGGTGGTTAGGCTGTACATCAAATGACAAGCTGACGAGGTGCATCTGAGCTAATACTTGACCCACTGCGCTACATTGCTTGATATTAGGCACATCAACATCCTGGCCTTTTAAACAACTAATTAAAGCGGCTGGTTTGCCATTAAGCACATGTAAGCTAAGCCCCGCTTTGTCAGTAATTGGCCGTGGGCATGGGATGCCATTGCTCGCTAAGTGGCTCATTAAATCAATAAAATAAGGCAACTCCTCTAGCGTATTGTGCTCAAATAAAGTTAGTACATACTTATTTTGGCTAGTGGTAACGAAATAATTGGTATTGGTAATACCGGATGAAATGCCCTTCAATTCAATAAGCTCACCTATCGCATAATCTTTAAGCCATGTTTGTAATTGTTGGATACTGACTGAGGTGAATACTGACATAGATTAGGAAAATATAAAGTTTGAAGGTAGGTGCAAGTGGTTATTGAAATAAATAAAGAGGGCGCATTACCCTCTTTATAAACGAAGAATCCATTAAAATCTAAATATCGTCCATTTAGGAATGCTTAATGGCTGATTAGGACCATCCATTAGCCAGCCACCATTTTGATCCTCTTTGTGCATGTAATAAGGTACGCCATGGGCTGGCGTTATTTTCATCATATAGAGTTCACCGCCAATACGATATTCTTCAATCGTTTCACCATTCTTCTTAACAATAGTAATTTGTGGCTCATCCGCATTTTCATCATTGCTGATTGTCGGTGGTGGGATTTCTTCTAACGGTTGTAAATCTGCTGGCAATGGTAGCGGCTTAGGCGCTTCTGCCGCAGCCGCTAATGGCAATTGAATAGCAAGTAGCGCTAGCAACATCGCTAAATGATTGTAGATTTTTCGCATCATTGGCACTCGCTCTCTAAATTTAATTTGACACACTTGAATATCCATTTATTTTAACAAATTACCTGTACATATACTTAAATATTCATTACAAATAAAGCTGAACACGCTCTTCTTCTGCAGATAACTTAAATCCACGCGCTTCATAATGCTTGAATATTGCCTCTACAATCTTTGCTGGCTCATCAATCACTTGAATTAAATCTAAATCTTCTACAGAAATCATTTTTTCTTCAACCAAAGTCGTCTTAATCCAATCAATTAAACCGCGCCAAAATGGCTCACACACCAGAATAATCGGAATTTTTAAGGTTTTACCTGTTTGCACCAGCGTCACTGCTTCCATAACTTCATCCAAGGTACCAAACCCTCCAGGCATGACTACATAGGCGCTGGCGTATTTAACAAACATGACTTTACGCATAAAAAAATGTTTGAAATTTTGACTAATATCTTGGTATGGATTGCGCGTTTGTTCATGAGGAAGCTCTATATTCAAACCAATACTAGGCGATTTTCCAGGGAAAGCGCCTTTATTCGCCGCTTCCATAATGCCAGGGCCACCCCCTGAAATTACACTGAAGCCAGAGTCACTTAATAAGCGCGCCACATCTTCTGTCAGCTTATAATACGGGTGGTCAACTGGCGTACGTGCACTGCCAAAAATAGAAACGGCTGGCGTGATTTCTTTAAGTCGTTCGGTAGCATCGACAAATTCTGCCATAATCTCAAACGCACGCCACGACTCTTGCCCGGTTTGGTGCATACCTTGCACATCGGGGTCTATGTTTTTTGGAACCTTTGGCAGTTTTTTAGTATCAGTCATTATTCAGGCACCTAAGAAATAATTGAAAGCATTACTCTATGAAAACATTGTTATTAGTTGATGGCTCATCCTACCTGTATCGGGCCTTTCATGCCATGCCTGACTTAAGAAATAGTCAAAATGAACCCACCGGCGCGATACAAGGCGTACTTAACATGCTACGCCGTTTACATAAAGATTACCCCTCAGATTATAGCGCTTGTGTTTTTGATGCAAAAGGCAAAACTTTTCGCGATGATATTTATGCCCAATATAAAGCAAATCGTGCCTCTATGCCGGATGATTTGCGAGCGCAAATAGAGCCCTTGCACGAGGCGATTAAAGCCATGGGATGGCCTTTGATTATGGAAAGCGGTGTAGAAGCTGATGATGTCATAGGCGCCCTGGCTAAGCAGGCTGAACGTGAAGGTGTGCAGGTGATTATTTCTACTGGCGACAAAGACATCTCACAACTGGTCAATGAACACATCACTGTGGTCAACACCATGCGCGACGCTTTCAGAAGAGTTGATGATGTACTGGACATTGCAGGCGTAGAAAAGAAATTTGGCATACCGCCAAGTTTGATGGTGGACTACTTAGTTTTAATTGGCGACACTTCAGACAACGTTCCTGGGGTAGAAAAAGTTGGGCCAAAAACTGCTGTTAAATGGCTAAAAGAATATGGGTCATTAGAAAATATTGTAGCTAACGCCGATAAAATGACTGGCGTGGTGGGTGAAAATTTACGCAAAGCGCTGCCATGGTTACCCACAGCACGGGAGCTAATCACGATACGTTGCGATGTGGGCATTCAAGAAAATCTTAGCGACCTAGCACCGCAAACCATCGATAAAGCGAAGTTGGCCGAGTTATTTGATCGTTTTGAATTTAAAAGTTGGCGTCGTGAGCTTGATGGTATGCAGGATAATCAGCCCATTGCATCAGTTCGTAGCGCAATAGCACCACAAAGCCAAACCAGTGACATGTTTGTGGTCGCTCAGCACCAGCCTAATATTAGCCGCCAGTATCAAACCATTTTAAGTCATGAACAATTTGATGGCTGGCTAACCAAACTCAAAATGGCTGAACTTGTTTGCTTTGACACCGAAACCACCTCACTTGACCCCATGACGGCTAAAATTGTTGGCATGTCATTTAGTGTTGAAGCTGGTAGTGCCGCCTATTTGCCGCTTAAGCATGATTATTTTGATGCACCAGAACAACTTAATTTTGCCGAATGTTTGGCTAAAATTAAACCCATTTTAGAAAATCCAGACATTAAGAAAGTCGGGCAAAACCTTAAATATGATCAACACGTACTGGCTAATCATGACATCTCATTAAATGGTATTACTCATGATACTTTGCTGCAATCTTACGTGTTTGAATCACACAAAACGCATGGCATGGATGCATTAAGTGAGCGACATTTAGGTTTCAAAACCATTACCTTTGAAGATGTTGCAGGTAAGGGTGCTAAACAAGTCACATTTAACCAAGTGACGGTAGAAGTTGCGGCTGAATACGCGGCGGAAGATGCCGATATTACCTTGCAATTGCATCAAGCCATGTATCCGCAAATTGCAGCAGATGGTAAGCTTGACTACATCTATCGCCAAATTGAAATGCCTAGCTCTCAGGCGTTGTTTACCATTGAGCGCAACGGCGTATTAATTGATAGAGCCATGCTCAATATTCAAAGCAATGAGATAGGTGCAAAATTAGTCGCTCTAGAAAACCAAGCTTACGAACTGGCGGGTCAGCCGTTTAATTTAGCTTCGCCCAAACAATTACAAGAAATTTTATTTGATAAGCTAGGTATCAAGCCAACCAAAAAAACGCCGTCTGGCGCACCTTCTACTGATGAAGACGTATTACAAGAATTAGCCTTAGACCATCCGCTACCTAAAGTACTATTAGATTATCGTGGTTTGGCTAAACTGAAATCAACCTATACTGATAAGTTGCCACGTATGATTAACGCTACTACTGGTCGCGTGCATACTAGCTACAATCAGGCTGTAGCCATTACCGGAAGGCTAGCAAGCTCGGACCCTAACTTGCAAAATATTCCGGTACGCTCAGCCGAAGGTCGGCGTATTCGCGAAGCTTTTATTGCGCCTGCAGGTAGCGTTATTGTCTCTGCTGATTACTCACAAATTGAGTTACGTATTATGGCGCATTTATCTCAAGATGCCGGTATGCTAAAAGCGTTTGCCAATAATGAAGATATTCACCGTCATACCGCAGCTGAAATTTTTGGCGTGGAACCAGAAGCAGTAGATAGCGAGCAACGTCGTTATGCCAAAGTTATTAACTTCGGCTTAATTTATGGCATGAGCGCATTTGGTTTAGCACAAAACCTAAATATCGAGCGTAGCGCAGCACAAAGTTATATAGAGCGTTACTTCGCCCGTTATCCTGGGGTGCGTGAGTATATGCAAAACACCCGTGAAACTGCCAAACAAAAAGGTTATGTGGAAACTTATTTTGGCCGCAGATTATGGGTGCCAGAAATCAACAGCCCTAATGGTATGAGACGTGCGGGGGCCGAGCGTGCTGCGATTAACGCCCCAATGCAAGGCACTGCGGCCGACTTAATCAAACTGGCGATGATTGCTGTAAATCAGTGGATTAAAGATGAAAAACTACATGCTAAACTTATTATGCAGGTTCATGATGAGCTGGTGCTGGAAGTGCCAGATAATGAATTAAATTTGGTTAAGACTAGGCTTGCGCAACTCATGGAAGGTGTAGCTCAATTAGATGTACCACTGTTAGCTGAGGTGGGCGTAGGTAATAATTGGGAAAGTGCTCATTAATCAATTCTGCCTACATAGCGTGCCCAATATAAACAGTTGCGCGGAAGCTAAATTGTTTTAAAATATGGGCTTAAATAAAAAGCCGAAAAATTACCACCTATTCCATGACCGCCAATATTGTAGAAATTGATCATTTATCCTTTGGTTACAAAGGCCGCTTGTTGCATCAAGGCATCAACATGGTGTTTCCGCGTGGCAAAGTAGTGGCAATTATGGGTGGCAGTGGTAGCGGTAAAACTACTTTACTACGCTTAATTGGTGGACAGATTAAGCCGAGTAAAGGCGAAGTGCGTGTCGCTGGGGAAGTGGTGCACGAACAAGATCGTGATGGCATTTACAAATTACGCCGGAAAATGGGCATGCTATTTCAACATGGGGCGTTGTTTACTGATTTGAGTGTATTCGACAATGTAGCCTTTCCCATGCGTGAATTAACAAATTTGCCTGAATCTATGATTAAAGATTTAGTGCTAATGAAGTTAAATGCAGTGGGTTTACGTGGCGCTCATCAGTT
>CANNEG010000085.1:0-5964 GCA_947503455.1 Betaproteobacteria bacterium | reverse complement strand
ATTAGCTCGCTCCCTAGCGCGAGTTATGTGGGGGATTTAGGTTCTGAAGCGTATCATTTTGTAGATTTCTTGCATGATATTGGTGCCAGTGTCTGGCAGACATTGCCTATTAATATGCCGCATGCAGATAACTCACCTTATCAATGCTTGTCTGCTTACGCGGGCAATCCCGATTTTATTAGCTTGGAAATTTTACAGAACAAACGTTTACTCACAAAAACTGATTTAGCAGCCCCAATTACCAATAAATTATATTTAATTGAGAAGGCTTATCAAGCTTTTTGCAAGAAAACCAACAATGAAAAGCAGCAGCAAGATTTTGCAGACTTTTGTACTAAACAAGCACACTGGCTAAATGATTTCGCCTTATTTTTAGCATTACGATCTAAGTTTAATCAAGCTGGCTGGCATAGTTGGCCTGAAGCCTATAAAAATAGAGATATAAAAACACTCAAGAAAGCACGTAAAGAGCTAGCGCAACAAATCTCAGTGATTCAATTTGCACAGTTTGTATTTTTTACGCAGTGGTTAAGACTTAAAGCCTATGCTGCCGCAAAGAAAGTCTATTTATTTGGCGACATTCCTATTTTTGTGGCTTATGACAGCGCAGATGTATGGGCACAACCACATTTATTTAAGCTAGATGATAATAAAAATATGGCCGTGGTGGCTGGTGTGCCACCCGATTATTTTTCGGAAACCGGACAGCGCTGGGGTAACCCTCATTACAACTGGGATGCAATGGCTAGCGACGGCTATGCGTGGTGGATTTCACGTATGGCAACACAAAGTGAGTTGTTTGATATTGTGCGCATTGACCATTTTAGAGGCCTAGAAGCTGCTTGGGAGATTCCTGCGACAGAACATACGGCAATCAATGGTGAATGGGTTCTAGCCCCAGGAGATGCCTTGCTGGCGGCAATTAAGGATGCCTTGCCGAATGTTTGTTTAGTTGCAGAAGACCTAGGCATCATTACCGATGAAGTGAATGCGTTAAGAAATAAATATCAGTTACCTGGCATGAAGATTTTGCAGTTTGCCTTTAGTGGTGAAGAAGATAACCCTTATTTGCCGCATCACATTGAAGATAATAGTGTTGCCTACACAGGTACGCATGATAATGATACGACGTTAGGTTGGTATCATGCTGCAGATGAGTCGCAACGTAAGCATGTGCATGATTATTTGCAGTCATCTCACTCAGAACAGCATGAACTTAATATGCCAAAAGATTTGATTGATATGGCGCTGAAATCTAATGCATTATTAGCCATTATTCCTATGCAAGATATTTTAGCGCTTGACTCTAGCCATCGAATGAATACGCCTGGCACATCCACTGGTAATTGGCACTGGCGTTTTGAGTGGCAGCAGCTATCGTCAGCACAACAAGAAAACATAGCAGCGACAATATTAGCTTCAAGGCGAAGTTAGCAATATGGCAACTTTGATTGGAATCGATGTTGGTGGCACCAACCTGCGCTTAGGTGTTGTTGAATTTGAGGCTAACAATTCAAGTGGCCACCCTAAGCTCTTAGAAGAAATGCGTTTTCTGGCAGATTTTTCTAATCTATGTAAATCTCATCAGCAAACGCCAGAACAAGCGTGGCAGAAAATCTTATCGACAATTTCTACAGCAATTAACACGGTCCGTGATAAGTATCCTGAAGTTTCTGCGGTAGGTATTGGCTTTCCAGGATTCATTGACCCCAATACGCAAAAGATTTTACAGTCACCTAATTTGCCAGGCTTAAGTGATGTCGATTTAACTGCGGATCTAAGTCGATTAATTCAATTGCCCGTCATTACCGAGAATGATGCACTCGCAGCTGCTTATGGTGAGTATGCAACACGGTCGATGTACACTAAAAACTTAATTTATTTAGGCTTAGGTACAGGGGTCGGCGGTGGATTGGTTATGAGTGGTCAACCAGTTCAAGGTCAGCATGGCGTGGCGATGGAAGTTGGGCATATTATCGTTGAGCCCAATGGCCGGTTATGTGGATGCGGAAACCATGGCTGTATGGAACAATATGCCTCTGCAACTGCCGTGAGTATTAGCTACTTTGAAGCAAGTGACCAGCATTGCAGCGCCGAAGAGATTGCAAGCCGCGCGAATGCAGGTGACCAGCATGCTCTCAATGCTTATCGATTAGCAGGTACAAAACTCGCGCAGGCTTTGGCTCATATCTTAAAAGTGATTGATGTGAGCGATGTGGTGATAGGGGGGGGTATGAGCGCAGCCTGGCCATTGATGTCGCAGTCGTTTCAAGACCAGTTAGAGCGTGATTTAATTCCAGCCTTACGCGGAAAAACCAAGGTGAGTATTTCTAGTATGGGTGATCAGGCAGGTATTATCGGTGCAGCCATGCTGGCACATGGTAATGTTTCAGCTTAAATCTGGTAGAAATTAGACCTGCGGTTTGTCAAGATCAGCTCGCTTAATCTCCCTAAGCATGAACTGATAAAGGCCTTCTACTTTGTCACGTGCCCAAGGGGTTTTACGTAAGAACTTCAAACTCGATGCAATGCTAGGGTCATTACTAAAGCAGCGCACGGGGATGCGTATGGCCAACTCGGCCCAACCAAAATGAGCTACCAAAGCGGTTACAATTGCCTCTAGCGTTATGCCATGTAGGGGGTTATTGTGCTGTGTTGGCGGAGCAGTAGACATAGGCGCTAGTTTAGTTCAATTACACGATGTGCAATAACATTATTCTATGAATATTGAGTGCTATCTTGTGAATAGGGCTATTAATCTTGACTAGTAAGTCGATTGACTTATCATATGGCTATGATAGTGTTAAACCATTGATAGGGTAACGTCAAATTACCACGGTTTAGAATATTAAGGACTGGCTTGTTATGAACAGCACTTTGCAAAAGCAAGAAAAAGATTCTGCCAATCTCACCGAGATTGGCAATCGTTTAGCTTTTACAAAAAAACTACAAAGCGTCACCAATAAAATTCATGCTGCGCGTTATATTGATGAAATCATTTTAGAAGTTAGCTTTGAGGTGTGTGCTTTATTTGAAGCTGAACGCATCACGTTGTATGTGGTGAGTGAGGATGGTAATTCAATTGTTTCTAAAGTTAAAACAGGGCTTAATGAATTTAAAGAACTAAAACTGCCGCTTACGCAGAGCAGTATTGCCGGCTATTCAGGCGTTAAAAAAGCGCTGCTCAATATCAAAGATGTGTACGACGATGCAGAATTAAATGCCATTAGCGCTCAAATTAAATTTCTAAAAGAAGTCGATAAGAAAACTGGTTTTCACGCGAAGCAGATGCTCGTCTTCCCAATTGTAAGCCCAGAAGATGGTCGTTTGATGGGTGTAGTACAAATTATCAACACCTTATCGGGCTTGCCTTTCAGTCACATGGTGGAAGAGGGTGCGCCAGAGCTTGCTAAAACACTTGCCATTGCGCTCAATCAACGCCTAACAAATGCAAGTGCTGTAAAAACCAAGTATAGCGGCTTGGTGACTGAAGGCCATTTATCGAATGAAGAGCTAGAGTTAGCGCGGCGATCTGCACGTAAATCAGGTAAGGATTTAGAGTTTATCCTGATTAATGAGTTTCAAGTTAAACCCGCTACTATTGGTCGTGCGCTATCTAGTTTTTTCGACACGCCTTATGAGCCATACAAAGTTGATCGCATTAAACCGATTGATTTGCTTAAGAACCTTAAGCAGGAATATGTTGAAGAAAATGGCTGGTTACCTATTGATGAAACCAATACTGACGGGCTAATCATTTTAACGATGGACCCAGAGCGGATTAAAGGTTCTGGCGTTGTGAGTCATGTTTTTCCACGTCATGTAAAAATAGCTTATCGCGTCGGTTTGCAACAAGATTTTATCAATACTGTCACCCAATTTTATGGGGTCAATAGCGCGAGCGGCAATATAGGCGACATATTATCCGTCATGGGTGAAGATGAGGATGAATATGTCTCTGTCGCAGACGATGCTAATGCAGCTGCTGACAATGAATTAGTCAAACTTGTGAATAAAATTATCATTGATGCATATAACCAAGGTGCGTCTGATATACATATTGAGCCATATCCAGAAAAAGGCAAAACTGAAGTTCGCTTTCGTAAAGATGGCTCATTGGTCAACTATATTGAAGTGCCTCCAAGCTACCGAAATGCCCTAACAGCCCGCATAAAAATCATGTGTGATTTAGATATTTCAGAAAAACGTAGACCACAAGATGGCAAGATAAAATTCAAAAAGTATGGTCCGTTAGATATTGAACTTCGCGTAGCTACCATCCCCTCTGCAGGCGGCATGGAAGATATCGTGATGCGTATTTTAGCGGCAGGTAAACCTATTCCTCTGGATAACTTAGGACTATCTGACTGGAATAATAAGAAACTGAAAGAATTAATCGCTAAACCCTATGGTTTATTTTTTGTGTGTGGTCCAACAGGTTCAGGTAAAACTACGACCTTGCACTCGGCTTTGGGCTATATCAATAAGCCAGAAACCAAAATTTGGACGGCTGAAGATCCTGTAGAAATTACCCAAAAAGGTCTGCGCCAAGTACAGATTAATAAAAAAGCGGGACTTGATTTCGCTACTATTATGAAGGCGTTTTTACGTGCCGACCCTGATGTCATTATGGTAGGGGAGATGCGTGACAAAGAAACAGTATCAACGGGTATTGAAGCGTCTCTTACAGGACATTTAGTGTTCGCCACATTGCACACCAATAGTGCGCCAGAGTCGATTGTTCGGTTGTTGGATATGGGTATGGACCCATTTAATTTTGCGGATGCCTTAATTGGTATTTTGGCACAACGTTTAGGTAAGCGCTTGTGTGAGTGCAAAAAGCCATACACGCCAGATGCGGCTGAAGTAAAAGATATGCTCAATGAATATTGTGAAGAGCTTAAAAATACTAGTTTTTGGAAAAAAGATCCTGAGGCAAGTTACCAGGAAGTGTGTGATCGATGGACAAAATCGTTTGGCAATAATAAAGGACAACTGACTTTATTTAAGCCGGCAGGTTGTGAGAAATGCAATGGCACTGGCTACAAAGGGCGTGTAGGCTTGCATGAACTCATGGAAGGCACCGATGTGGTTAAGAAAAATATTCAAGAACATGCGCGTGTGGCAGAGATGTTTGCTACCGCGCTAGATGACGGGATGCGTACATTGAAGCAAGATGGTATTGAAAAAGTGTTGCAAGGCATTACGGATATGAAGCAAGTTAGGGCGGTATGTATTAAATAGTGGCAAAATAGGGTGAAGATTGTTGCTGCTGGATAGAGCTATTAGTATGACCAAGTTTAAAATGCATTTTTGATAAAAAAGTAATGAGTTTTGATAGGTGCTCGGTGCAATCCTTACCATTCGTGGTATCATTTTTTGCATAGATGCCGTAAACAGCGTTAAATAAATTGTGATAAAAATCAGGCTGCACTTAAAACCCAATACGTTTGAGTGTTATTTGATTAACCAAACTAGTCAGGAGTCTTAAAAAATGCTACGTGAAGACATTGAAGCCAGAATTATATTTTTGGGCACTTTAGAATGGCTAATGGCGCTGACGGTTCGTTATGCTAGCCCAGTGAAGTTTGGTTTAGTTTACATTGCCTACGGTAATAAAAATGAACTTGGTGAAACATACGGCGCTCAAGAAGCCGCTAAGCAACTAGCTGCAGTAACGGTTTCTCTCAAGAATGCATTTCGAAAAGCCGACCTGGTTACTAGAAATGGCAGTGATTTCTGGGTGATTGTGCCCTACACCCCAGACACAGAAAAGCTTTACGATAAAGTGGTGGAGATTTTAGATGTTGCAGAACATGAAGGCTTGCAGGTCGTTAATAGAGAAACTTCAATTTTCAACTTAACGGACAATATTGCTCAATTGGATAAACAATTTAAATCGTTAGATGCATTGGGACTACTTGATTTTCTCAAAGAAAATAAAGAAACATTCGCTGAACATTT
>CANNEG010000084.1:0-6014 GCA_947503455.1 Betaproteobacteria bacterium | reverse complement strand
CTAATAAAACACAAATTCTCAATGGGGTAATTGCCGTGGTGGGCTGTGATGGCACGGGCAAATCGACGCTGACGGCTGATTTATTAGCGTATTTGCAGACTCAAGGCCAAGCTGAACGCCGTTACCTCGGGTTAATTTCAGGCGAAATGGGCGATAAAATTAAATGCCTGCCCTATATTGGGGTCAGGCTAGAGCGTTACCTCGCGGCTAAAGCGGAGCGCGCGCAAGACATGAAAGCGAAGCGCCCAGGGACCGTTACTGCCATCATCATGCACATTTTATCGTTATGGCGCGTTCGAAAGTTTAAACGCGTCATGGGTTTATCGCAGCGTGGCATTAGCGTCATAGCCGACCGCTATCCGCAGGCGGAAATCACCGGCTTTCGTTACGACGGCCCTGGCATGAGCGCCACCGCTAATAATAACTGGCTATTGCGTAAGGTAGCTGCCCGTGAATTAAGCTTGTATCAGTGGATGGCCAATCAAAAGCCAGCCTTGATCATACGACTCAATATTGATGCAGCAACCGCACATGGCCGCAAGCCCGATCACAGTATGGCTGAGTTGCAAGATAAAATTGATGTGATGCCTAGATTAAATTATAACGGCGCTAACTTGGTCGATATTGATGCCAGGGCACCTTATGCTGAGGTGCTGGCAAATACGTTAAAAGCCGTTAAAGCCCTTATTTAGTAGCCGACTTTTTGATTTGCTGCATTGAAGGCAAGTTTTGCCATGATAGAATTAAGTTTTACGCTTAGCAAAGGCTAGAATGCTATGGACATGAACGCTGCTATTTCCACCGATAAATCGCCTATGTGGCGTCGCTTAACCATGAAAGCCGGCAAGCATTTTTTGCGCTGGATGGGAGAATTTCAGGCCAAGCATTCACTTATCAGTACTACGCCTGTTATTGGCAACCATGAATTCACTTGGGTGCCGCAACTGGAAGCTGCTTACGCGGACATCCGTGCTGAATTGGATGCGCTGTTAATAAATCCCGAAGACATCCCGACCTTTCATCAATTGTCTCCCGATCAAAAGCGTATTTCCAAAGGCAACAATTGGAAGACTTTTGCTTTTTATGTGTACGGAGAACGCGTCGACGACAACTGTGCGCTATGCCCTAAAACGGCAGCGGTACTGGAAGCTTTGCCTGGTATGCGTACCGCCATGTTTTCAATTTTGGCGCCACGCTATCACATAGAACCGCATAAAGGCCCAACGCGCGCAGTCATCCGTGCGCACCTTGGCTTGAAAATACCTAAAGACAGAAAGAGCGTTTGGATACGTGTGCACGACCAATTTTTGTATTGGGAGGAAGGCAAAGTGGTGTTGTTTGACGATGCCTACGAACATGAAGTGCGTAACGATACCGATGAATTCCGCGCCGTCTTATTTATAGATATAGACAGGCCTATGGATAAAATTGGCACCTTGGTGAACCGTGTCATTGTGCGTTTAATCCAGGCCAGCAGCTACGTTAAGCAGCCTTTGAAAAACGTGGCCGCGTGGAACCGTGAACATAAAAAACACTAGAACTTCTACTATGCCAGTTTATTTTATCCGCTATCGTATTCTGTGTTTGCTTGTCTTGATGAGTCCATCGGCTTTCGCTGGCGCTGCTACAAATAAAATTCACGGTTTATGGGTGGACAATAAAGACCCCGATAGGCAAAAATTTGCCGTGATGGTGGAAGATTGTGGCAGTAAAGTGTGTGGCAGTTTGTATTGGTTAAAGAAGCCCTTGTCTTCTAGCGGCCAGCCTAAGCGCGATAAACACAATCCATCGGAAGCGCTGCGCGATAGACCGCTTTGTGGCTTGCAGATTTTGACCGGATTCCAATATGCCAATGGCGCCCTTTGGAATGAGGGTGAAATTTACAATCCAGACGATGGTCTGACTTTTAGCAGCACCATGAAACTAAGCCCTGAAGGCAACCTTAAAATTCGTGGTTACGTAGGGATTTCTTTGTTTGGTAAAACCTTGGAATGGGTGAGACCAGTAGAGGAGGTTTCTAGATGCAAATGATTGAAACGCATCGCCACAACAATGCACCTTTTTCCACATTATCGAATGTTCACTAAATATTGCTGTATTGAGGCATGCGCAATTATTTTAAAATTAATTAAGTGGTGCTTAAAGTCGCAATTTAGAATATGAAACTTTAGTGCTAGACTACCCTAATTCAAATTAACTTAGAAAATGATCAGACATGGATAAAAGAACTGCCACATCACCAGAAATAACAGCAAAAAGAAGAAAAACAAAAAACATGGTTAGCCAAGCCATGCTTGCTTTTTTCCGCCGCTTTGTTGCCAGAATTAAACATCTATATCTTCTCATAAAGTGGGGTAATCATGTTGATCATAGGTCGCTTAATTGGGATTGGAGTAAAACTAATTTTAATAGAATTGCTGTTGTAAATTTATTGCTAAATAAATTTACAAACCCCAATTATTTGGAGATTGGTTGTGCTTCGAATAATTTATTCAACTCAGTTCCAGCAAACAATAAAATTGGTGTCGATCCTTCTTCTGGAGGCAATGTAAGAAAAACATCTGATGATTTCTTTAGGACTAATGATGTCAATTTTGATGTTATTTTTATTGATGGGCTTCATACATATGAGCAAGTAAGAAGGGATGTAATTAATTCAATTAAATCTCTTAATAAAAGTGGGGGGTGGATAGGCCTCCATGACATGTTGCCTCGTAATTGGATTGAGCATCATGTCCCAATTGTTGCTAAAGGGCCTTGGACCGGAGATGTATGGAAAATAGCATTTGAATTACTAGAAACAAAGGGTGTTGAGTTTAAAATACTGAAAATAGATCACGGTGTTGGGGTTATTAAGGTCATTGACTCAAAAGCTACGCTTAAAAATCTAGAAAACCAACTATTACACCAGGAATTTTCATATTATTATGATAATTTAGGCAGCCTTCCAATTGTTGATTGGGATGAGGCTCAAGACTGGCTTCGATCTTAATTGCTTTGCCAACAAGATCAAGCACTGCGGTACCGAGGTTTTTGAGTTAGAGCTCCATTCTATATTCTCAGATTATTAATGCGCTTTCTCTCAAAAAGCATATGTCTACATAACTGGACGATTGTAATTATGCATAAGTAAGAGCATGCCAGTCAACGTTAAAGCCGAAGCGCTGCTAGCCGCTAATCCAGCTCCTATCAAGCCAAATTGGGGGGTTAGAAAGACGAACATGACTAAATAAATAACGGTTGATAAAATGTGTAGCCGAAGTGCGCTATATTCTTTTCCCATGGCATAAAGTGCTGACCGAAGCGGTGAACTGGTCAAGTCTAAACTAGTGGCCAATAACATTAAAGTAAGGACGCCTTTGGCAGCAATATACTGATTCCCTAATAAGCCACCTAATAAGTAATCGCCATAATAATAACTTATTAATACAAAGAGTAAACCCACAGTTCCGCCTAAAATGGCGGTGCGGTAGGCGATTAAATTAAAGGCATTGCTTGCCTGATTCCAACTTCTTGTTAAATCAACGAAAACTACTTGGCGAATTAATTGAGCAGGCTTAGTCAGAGCGCTTGATAATTCATTTGCTAGTCGCATCAAGCCAGCCTCAGCAGGGCCTAGTAAGTGGCCAACTAGCAGTGTAGTGATATGTTTTGGTAATAGATCCAAGTTAGATTGCCAATAGCTTACCCATAGAAAATTACGCAAACCATTAAAGTCGTTCAAAGATGACTCTTTGAGGCTAATTCCATTTATCATTTTTTTGATTTGATTATGGTATTTATGTTTAGCCTGCCATGAAATGTAGATATTTTCTGTCACATAAGCGCTGGCCCAAATCCCGATAAATATTTGTATTGGCGCACTTACCCACCAAGCAACTATAACACCAAAAAATCGTATTGTTGGTCCAATAGTTAAGTGTAGGCCAATGATATCGTAGCGATTGTATAAACGTAAAATACCTGTAGCACTCCCAATACTTGCAGTAAGAAGCACTAAACTGTATGCCATCAGTAACATTACATGCATTGAGTCCATGCCCATGGCGGGACCAGCAAATGGAGCGGCAATCAAGGCCAGAAGGGTAGCAGCAATGCTGGCTTGTTTGTCTATGCGCCGGCAAACTTTTATTAATTTACCTAATGTATGGTTGTCTGAAGCATCGTGGGCAGGCACGCCGTAGCGTACGATGGCATCCATGGAGCCAAAGTCAAACAAAGCGCGTATTAACATGGCGTAGGTATGCATCAATACGACCATGCCGAATTCAGCCGGACCAAGCGACCGTGCCATTAAGGCGGTGGCGCCAAAGGCCATAATGGCCGCCGCGCCACGACCCCTGATTAGAATCCAGAAGTTAGCAAGGACGCGGTCCATGGGATTAATGTTTTTTGAGGGATCTTCAGATTTATTCACTTGTACCCTATATTAAATCAAACGCCTTTCTCACCACATCTTCATCCCCACCTTCACGAGAATGACGTGCGGTTTATTGATTTAAGCTTTTACGCGTAATTTTGCAAAAGCGGCACAGACAGCATCGATTTGCTCTGAGGTATGCGCGGCGCTAACGCTACAGCGAATTAAAGACACGCCATTGGGGGTAGCTGGTGGCAGCATTAGATTAACGTACACACCTAGTTTCAACAAATTATCCCAGAATTGCAACGCCTCTACCTTACCTTCAAGTACAACGGCAACGACAGGGCTAGGTGGGCCGCCTAAAGTGTACCCAAGTGCCTCTAATCCTGCATGTAGGCGTGTTGCATTGTCATGCAACTTTTGACGTAAATCTTTACCTGATTCAAGTATTCGCAATGCCTGTCTGGCTGAGGCAATGGTCGCTGGCGCTGGAGAAGCCGTAAATATATAAGGGCGGCTTGCATAGCGAATTAAGTCTAATTCAGGCAGATTGCTGACACAGTAACCACCAGCACACCCCAAACTTTTACTAAAGGTGCCCACAATAAAATCAACATCGTCAATGATGCCTAACTCTTCAACCAACCCACATCCGCGTTCACCAAGGACACCAAAAGAGTGGGCTTCATCGACCATCAGATAGCCGCCAAACTCACGTTTTACTGCTACGATTTCTTTCAGCGGTGCGCGGTCACCCAGCATGCTGTAAATGCCTTCTACCACAATTAATGCATCAACCGCACGTGGCCCAAGACGGCGTAAACGTTTTGCTAAATCTTCCGCATTGTTGTGGCGAAAACGTATGGTTTCTGCCCCACCTAAACGACAGCCATCATAAATACTAGCGTGGCAATCAGCATCTATCAGCACTACGTCACCTGGCCCAGCGAGCGCTGATAACATACCTAGATTGGCTTGATAGCCAGTTGAAAACACTATCGCGTCACGCTTACCATAAAAAGCTGCCATTTCTTGTTCTAGCTTACGGTGCCCAGAGTAACTTCCATTAGCCATACGAGAACCAGTAGTCCCCGTACCCTCATGCTCTAATGCCAAGCGCGCACTGGCAATACACTCAGGATTAAATGTTAAGCCTAGATAATTATTGGTACCTGCCAATATGGTGTGTCGACCATGAATAATGCCTTCGGTCGGCGAAATGATTTTTTCTATCTGCACCGCAAACGGGTCAATCCCGAGCGCGCCGAGTTCGGCTCGACCCTCTGCTAACGCCTCAAACTTAGTAAAAAGTCCCATTATGAATTACCTATAATTTTTTCAACCTGCTTGGCAAGATCTCCCACGGTTTTCACGTCTGGCAAGATGCTTACAGGAATAGAGATGTCAAAACTATCTTCAACAAACAATAGTAATTCCATAATCTGCAGCGAGTCCAATTCTAAATCGCCGACTAATTCGGTATTTTCGTTAATCTCTACACGCCCTTTTGTGAAAGGTGCGAGGCCTTTGCTCATGTCGGCGAGGATGCGCTGATATTCAGTCATAAAATTTCCTATCTTAGCTTGTGATTTTTATCAAACATGCCAGCCAATCCTTGTTCTAATTCACAAGTAGGCTGCCAACCAGTAAT
>CANNEG010000083.1:0-6069 GCA_947503455.1 Betaproteobacteria bacterium | reverse complement strand
ACTGACGTATCACAATTGTTATTGAAAGGTGATGTGGTGGTAATGCCGCTTGATGATGCGCGGGTGGCAGGCTATGCCAAAATGGAAAGTATTAATGGTTTGGAAGAGCTGGTAGTAAGTACTGTAGATGATAGAGAAATCTTTAAGTTAGGGGAGACTACATTAACTTTCTTATCTTGGTCTACTTCAGCGATTGCCTTAATGCTTGCACTCATTAGCTGGTTATTTGATCGCTTAGTCCTACTAAGGCTAGAGCGGTTAAATGAAGATGTGATTCATGTGGGTGATTTAGGCAATATGAGAACCCGAGTGAGAAGCCTTGGTGGCAATGATGAGTTATCTAGCCTTTCTCATGGCGTTAATGGCATGTTGGAAAGTCTAGAAGAATCTCAATATGCGCTACAACTAGAAAAAGAGCGCGCACAGGTCACGTTAGAGAGTATTGCTGATGCTGTTATCACTAGCAGTTCATCAGGCCAGGTGCTTTATATGAACGCCGTAGCAGAGCGCCTCACGGGAGTTAATTTTAATGAGGCTAAAAATAAAAAAGTTAAAGCATTATTTCGTCTGATGACAGAAGGAAAAACTTCGCCAGTAGATAGCACTTGGATAACAGATTCATACAGTACTTTAGATGAAGTCATTCTAGAGCGTCCAGATGGGCAAGAGTTTGTGATTCGTAAGTCAGCATCACCCCTATATGACCGTGACGGCAATACCTTTGGTGTGGTCACTGTGCTCCATGATGTCACCATGCTTAGAATATTGTCTAACCAACTTTCATTTCAAGCTAGGCATGATCAGCTAACGGGTCTGATTAACCGCTATGAGTTTGACCGTAAAGCTCAAGACGCGATTGATGATGCTGTTAACGATGGTCGCCCGCACTGTCTAGCCTATATTGATCTCGATCAATTTAAAATTGTGAATGATAGCTGCGGCCATATGGCGGGTGATGTATTACTTAGGCAGCTTGCGCATCATCTTAAATCTAAGGTACGTAGTTCTGATTCATTAGCTCGTTTAGGAGGTGATGAATTTGCGCTGTTATTGATGGGATGTGATTTAAGTAAAGCCCAAGTCATTGTAGAAGGTTTGTTAAATGCAGTGAGAGAGTATCGTTTTACCTTTGACGATAAAGTATTTAAGGTGGGTGCCAGTATTGGTCTTACCCAAATTTCATTGGACAATACACCTTCATTAAGCGAGTTGTTAAGCGAGGCAGACTCAGCTTGCTACACCGCTAAACAAGAGGGTGGCAACCGTATCTATGTGTATCGTTCTGGTGATAAAGATATAAAAGAGCACAATAACCAACTTGAATGGGTATCTCGTATTCATATTGGATTAGAGAAAAAACAGTTTGTTTTATATAGTCAGCCTATGTTAAGCCTGAAACCAGGCGCGGAGCTTCATTGCGAACTACTTATTCGTATGCAAGGCATGGATGGCACCTTGTACCCACCAGGATATTTCTTACCAGCAGCTGAGCGTTACCACTTAATGCCGTTGATTGATCGGTGGGTGGTGGGCGAAGCGTTGTCTATCATCGCGCGCAAAGGGCCTAATTTCCCTTATGTATGTGCCATTAATCTGTCGGGTCAAACTTTTTCGGAAGAAGGTTTTCTTGAGTTTGTACTGAGTCAAATCACAAAGCATGGGGTAAAACCGCGTAAGATTTGTTTTGAAATTACCGAAACTGCAGTGATTGCTAATCTTGATAAAGCCCGTCAATTCATGCAAGCGCTACGTGAGATTGGATGTCGCTTCTCGTTAGATGATTTTGGTAGTGGTCTATCTTCTTTCGCTTACTTAAAGAATTTAGATGTAGATTTTCTGAAAATTGACGGAATGTTCGTTAAGACGATTGCCAACAATAAAGTCGACCGCGCTATGGTTGAGTCTATTAACAATGTAGGCCATATCATGGGCATAGATACAATTGCCGAATTCGCAGAAACAGAAGATATTCTCGATGTGCTGAAGGAGATAGGTGTGGACTATGCACAGGGTTATGCTATTGCTGAACCTGAGCTGTTTGAAGATACTTTTTTTGTTAAAAAGTAGATGTTCTAAAGTTTAGTTAAAGCCATAGGTTACAACAGGACTTAGTTGCTGCAATTCTTCATCATTGTATAAGCGCCCACGTGTTATAAACGCCATGCCTGTGCCGCAATCTAATGAAAATGAGCCGCTAGAGCCAGGTAGTGCATCTATTATTGTGTGCATGTTTTCTGCAAACTGAAAGTGATTGTGGCCCATATAAAACATAGTGCCTTCAACTACTTCACCTATCACAATATCAGATGGGCTAGGCTTAAATTCGCTCACCGGCATACACAGTGGCACGCTTCCTTCGCAGCAACCCCCTGATTGAAAGAATAAAATAGGACCATATTGTGCGGTGAGTTTATGAATTAACTCAGTGGCGGCCGGGGTTGCAGATACGCGTTTAGTCATCACTAACTCCAATACAAAAAAAGAGGCGGGGTTAGCCGCCTCTTGATTTTAATCTTGTTTAAATACTAAAACAAGAAACCCGTAAAACAAGAATAATTAGAAAAAGCCTAGTTTTTTAGGGCTATAGCTGACTAGTAGATTCTTCGTTTGTTGGTAATGATCTAGCATCATTTTATGTGTTTCACGACCAATACCTGACTCTTTATAGCCACCAAATGCTGCGTGTGCTGGATAAGCATGGTAGCAGTTAGTCCATACGCGGCCCGCTTTAATGCCACGACCCATGCGATAAGCACGACTGCCATCACGTGACCAAACGCCTGAGCCTAGCCCAAACACGGTATCGTTAGCAATCGACAGTGCTTCCGCTTCATCTTTAAAGGTTGTTACAGCAAGCACTGGACCAAAAATTTCTTCTTGGAACACGCGCATTTTGTTGTTACCTTTAAGAAGCGTTGGTTGAATGTAGTAACCATCGGCAAATACACCACTGAGGATGTTACGTTCACCGCCAATAAGTACTTTGGCGCCTTCTTGTTTACCAATGTCCATGTAAGACATAATTTTGTTTAATTGGTCTTGTGATGCTTGCGCGCCAATCATGGTGTTTGGATCTAGTGGGTTGCCTTGTTTAATGGCAGCAACGCGGGGTAATACACGGTCCATGAATTTGTCGTAGACAGATTCTTGAATTAAAGCGCGTGATGGGCTGGTACAAACTTCACCTTGGTTAAATGCAAACAATACCAAACCTTCAACGGCTTTATCAAAGAAATCATCATCAGCATCTGCAATATCTTCAAAGAAAATGTTAGGTGATTTCCCGCCTAATTCTAATGTTGCAGGGATTAAGTTGTTGGCAGCAGCCTGGGCAATCACACGACCCGTTGCAGTTGAGCCCGTAAAGGCAATTTTACCGATACGTCTGCTATTTGCGAGTGGGGCGCCTACATCACGACCATAACCATTGACAATATTAATCACGCCAGGCGGTAAGATATCAGCAATAACTTCCATCAGGATTAAAATGCTAATAGGGGTAAATTCTGCAGGTTTTAATACCACGCAGTTCCCAGCAACGACTGCAGGCGCTAGCTTCCAAGCGGCCATCAGAATAGGGAAGTTCCAAGGAATAATTTGCCCGATAACGCCAATGGGCTCATGGAAATGATAAGCCACCATGGTTTCGTCAATTTCACTTAAGCTACCTTCTTGAGCGCGCATACAGCCAGCAAAATAACGGAAATGATCAATGGCTAGTGGAATATCAGCATTCATCGTTTCACGGATAGGCTTACCGTTATCAATCGTTTCAGCTGTTGCAAGTAGTTCAAGATTGGCTTCTAGGCGATCTGCAATTTTAAGGAGTAAGTTTGCACGCTCACCTGGTGCGGTGCGACCCCATTTATCAGCGGCTGCATGTGCTGCATCTAATGCAAGCTCAACATCTTCTGCACTTGATTGAGCTGCTTTTGTATATGGTTTGCCGGTAATAGGCGTAATAACATCAAAATATTGTCCTTTTACTGGAGCAACCCATTTACCGCCAATAAAGTTATCGTATTTGGCTTTGTAAGGTATCTTTACGCCAAGGCCTTTTAAAAGATCTAAACTCATGCTAACTCCTCTAGTTTTGCTATCGTTAATGTAGTGTATCTATTTGTAGAACCGCATTGCTTTGTGGATTTTTTATTATGTTTAAAACCTAGCTTTATACTTACCAACACCTGACCAATTAAGGGTTTTAGAATATAAGCCCGAACTAAACAATAAACCTTAGAAGCGAGCAAATCAAGCGATAATTAACGCATTTCTTATATATTTATAGATATCTTATGTTTTATATAAGACATCTATTTAATATGATGAAATTGCACATCAAATCTTATGCTTGTAAATTTTCTATAGCTACTTGTTATGCCACCACAACTAAGCCTATTCATATTTCAAACTATTTTTGTAAAATAAGCATTGAGTATTTCTAGAATTTTTACGCTAGAAAAAGCAATCATCTTAGGCTATAGTGCATTAGTGAGTCCTACAAAGAGAGCAGAAAGCATTGTCAATATGTTAAAAGATTCAGTCCCCAAGTCTATATTAACGCGCGAATTTTGGATCGAAATCTCTAATCCTACGCCTGAATCATTAGGTAAATCTATTCTGTCATTACTTGTACTGGCAGAGAGCCTTGTTTGCATTTTCTGGATATACACGCTTTCTAGCTTAGGTGAAGCTTATGCCATGATTGCAGCAGTACCTTATGTGTACTTGGTCATTTCTTACCTTAGCCTGTTCTTATTTTATCGATACAAGCACTTTGAATACTTCACCTTTACCCAGCTTGTGATGTTGCTGGTGATGCCATTTTTTATGCAATGGGCTATTGGGGGATTTGCCGCATCGAGTGGCGTGGCGATTTGGGCAATCTTAGCACCAGTGGGCGCACTGATGATTCTTGGCACTCGCCAATCAAGCCCTTGGTTCTTACTTTTTATTGGGCTAGCTTTTATTTCATGGAAGCTCAATTATTACTTTGCTGGTAATGCTATGCCGATTCCAGACGACATAAAAGATACTTTTTTCTTGATGAATATTACTGGCACGGCTTCAATACTGTATGGGGTGTTGCGCTATTTTCAGACACAAAAAGAACGTGTCATGGTCTCGTTAGGGCTGGAGCAAGCCAGGTCTGAGAAACTATTACTGAATATTTTGCCAGCACCCATCGCCGCTAGACTGAAAGAAAACGACATGCGAATTGCAGATTATTATGACGCGGTGACGGTGATGTTTGCTGATTTAGTCAACTTTACAGAAATATCAGAAAAAATGCCGCCGACTCAATTAATTGATCTGCTTTCTCAAGTTTTTTTAAGGTTCGACCAACTTGCAGAAAAGTACCAGGTAGAAAAAATTAAAACCATAGGCGATGCCTATATGGTGATTTGTGGTGCACCGATAGCCTGTGACAATCATGCACATCGAATCGCTGCGATGGCATTGGAGATGAACGGTGCACTAAAAGAAGTAGCAGTTAATGCAGGCTTAGATTTAAATATGCGTATTGGCATACACACTGGGCCAGTGGTCGCAGGGGTTATTGGCAGTACCAAATTTAGTTACGATCTATGGGGCGACACCGTTAATTTGGCGAGCCGTATGGAAAATACATGCAAACCCAATTTCATTCAAGTGACACGGCAAACTCAACAGATGCTTCAAGATACCTATATTTTTTCAGAAAAATATAGCGTAGAAGTTAAAGGTAAGGGCGTTGTTGAAACGTTTGTATTGCTCGGGCGTAAATAGCCTAATTAATCTTTTTGCTTTTCACCGATATGTACTTCACCACGTTGTCTAGCTAGCACTACTTGTTTTTGGCGTTCGATGAGGCGGGCACGTTTATCTTCAGATATTTTGTCATAGCAGTAAGGACAAGAAACACCAGCGCTATATTGTGGGCTTTGCATTTCACTGGGTGAAAGTGGATGCCGACAGGCATAGCATTGATCAAATTCACCTACCTCTAAATTGTGTTTAACGGCTACGCGTTGGTCAAATACAAAGCACTCACCTTGCCACATACTTTGCGCTTCTGGCACAGTTTCA
>CANNEG010000082.1:0-6153 GCA_947503455.1 Betaproteobacteria bacterium | reverse complement strand
ACGCCAGTTAAATCTGGCACCAAACATTCAATCTCAGTAATATTGTTATCGGTCAGCCACTTATCCATATCTATATGGTTTATTGTTGGTTTTTTCATCATTTTTATGCTCCTGTCCTACTTTTCATCATCTTATGAAATATCTCAAATGCGATTACACATCATAAGAAGTTTAGTCCGGTGGTTTATGCCTTTGCATGCGTGCTCTACAAGCGTTACCAAAAGCATTAAAAATGGCAAGATAGGCTGGGTTTTCCATCACTTTCCACTCAGGGTGCCATTGAACGCCTAAGGCAAAAGCCTTGGCATTCCCGACATGCAAAGCTTCTACTAAACCATCAGGCGCATAGGCTTCGGCCAATAAGCCAGCGCCCAATGCATCTATACCCTGACCGTGTATAGAGTTTACTAATATTTTTTGTGAGCCGACTATTTCAGCCAATTGACCATTCGCCACCAAGTCAACCATATGCGAATGCCCATATTGAACTTCAACAGAGGCGTCTTTAGCTTCTCTGTGATCGTTCATACCAGCCACTTCATGTACCGCTTGATGTAGGCTGCCACCAAAGGCAACATTGATTTCTTGAAAGCCACGACAAATCGCCAAAATTGGCACTTCCGCTTTAATGGCAGCGTGTATTAATTTAAGGGTAAGTGCATCGCGGGCTGGATCGAGTGGTAATGAGGGATTATGTACCGCTTGACCAAAATGAGAGGGGTGTACATTTGAAACTGCACCAGTCAATAAAATGCCATCGGCTAATGCTAACAATTCATCGATATCTAGCTGATCAGTAATGGCTGGTACAACCAGTGGTAATGCCCCTGCAGCCTCAATCACTGCGGTTAAGTATTTATGCCCGACCGCATGAAAAGCATGAACACCCAACTGTTTTACATCGGCGGGTAATAGAACGACTGGCTTTCTTCTCTCTGGTTCTCGTTTTGTAACGATGCCAAGTTTCATGAATGACAAGTTTCAATTTTAGGGTTGATTAACTAATGCTAATGAATGGCACGGTCAATATGATAGATATAGTATGCCTAAAATTGGTAATGCCACAAGAACCATTTAAATTATTTTGATAAATCCACTCAATTATCACTTAGATTCTTTAGCGAGAGGAATCTCTCGATATTTACGACAGGCAAACACTTTGAGAAATCAAAGTATCTAGCTATAAACAACTACTCTTCTGAAAAGCGCTGCTCTAACCAAGGGTCTGCGTAATTATGATAACCGCGCACTTCCCAAAAACCTGACTTATCTTCAGCATGCAACTCAATCGCTTTGAGCCATTTTGCACTTTTCCAAGCATAACGTTTAGGCACTACCATACGCACTGGGCCACCATGCTCAGATGTAAGTGGCGCGCCTAATACTGAATGGGCAATTATGACGTCATCGTCTAGCAACGCCTCTAGGGCAATATTGGTAGTGTATCCATCATAACTATGCAAGGTGACAAATTTGGCTGAATTTAACGGTGCCGCTAACGCCAAAATATCTTGCGCGCGTACGCCTTGCCAATTCATGTCTAATTGGCTCCAACGTGTAACGCAATGAAAGTCTGATATATCGGTCACTTGCGGCAGCGCTTGAAAATCAGTCCAGTCAATATTGAGCTCTTTTTCTACCAAGCCGAATACGCGTAACGACCATTCATTTTTGTTGATATTGGGCTTAATGCCCATGTCTAATATCGGAAAATTATTTACTTGGGTTTGACCTGCTGGGATACGGCTATTAGCATTGGCTAGGCTAGGCTTTGCACCTCGTTTAGCAAGGGCAATTTTTGCTGCGATGAGTTTTTTCCAATCTGGCATACTTAAATCCCTGAGCTTGAATCCCTAAACTTGTCTGATGGGGCTGACTATTTTTGCTTTTTAAAGCTATCCAATAATAATAAACCTACGCCGACACAAATTGCGCTATCCGCCACATTAAACGCTGGCCAATAGTGACTTTGGTAATGAAAGCTAAGAAAATCTACCACGTAGCCTAAGGTAAATCTATCATACAGATTACCCGCCGCGCCACCTATCACTAGGGCTAAGCCTAGACAAAAAAGTTTCTCCGCATGGTGTTTTTTTATCAGGTAGGTCATCACCACAATGGCGACGATAGAGATGATGCTAAAAAACCATTTTTGCCAGCCGCCTGCTTTAGCTAAAAAACTAAAAGCCGCCCCTTCGTTGTGATAACGTACCAAATCAAAAAAGCTATTAATAGTAAGGCTGTCCCCATACATAAAAGCGCCTTGTATTAAGTGCTTAGTATATAGATCCAGCACTACCACTACAGCACTCAGCGCTAGCCATTTACGCATAAGTACGCACTTCACCAGAACCAAACAAATTGCTCACACAACGGCCACAAATTTGTGGGTGTGCCTTATCTACACCAACGTCTGCGCGGTAATGCCAGCAACGGTCGCATTTAACGTGTGCACTTGGTGTGACTGCGATTTTTTGCTCAGCCGTACTCACTGCCCGATACACCTTAGCACTTGAAGTAATCATAGCAAAACGCAAATCATCACCTAGGCTATTAAGTGCTTCATAGCTAGCATCACTCGCATGAAAATCTAATTCTGCTTGCAACGATGAACCTACTTGCCCTGTGGCGCGCAACACTTCGATTTCTTTTGCAGCCTGACTACGTACGGTGATAATCATCTCCCATGCATTTAAGCGTTGCCGGGTTAATCCATGTTGAGGTAATTCATACCATACATCCTCAAACACCGTTACATCTTTAGCCAAACCTAAAGTTTGCCAAATTTCATTAGCTGTAAAGCTGAGTATAGGTGCCATTAAACGCATCATGGCTTGTGTGATGTGATACAAAGCGCTTTGGGCGGCACGTCGTGCGTGCGAAGTCTCACCAGCGGTATAAAGCCTATCTTTTAGAATGTCTAAGTAAAAACCACCTAAATCTTCTGAGCAAAAGCTCACAAATTTCTGTACGGCTAAATGGAATTCATATTTATCGTAATCTGCCAAAATTTCTGTTTGCAGTTTATGCGTTAAATACAAGGCATATTGATCAATTTCCAGCCATTCGCTCACTGGTAACAGGTCTTGATTAGCATCAAAATCAGCAATGTTCGCCAATAAAAATTTCATAGTATTTCGAATACGGCGATAGCTTTCTGACACCCGTTTTAAAATCTCATCTGAGATGGTGAGTTCGCCAGAGTAATCTGTCGAGGCTGTCCATAACCTTAGAATATCTGCGCCAT
This sequence comes from Betaproteobacteria bacterium, assembly GCA_947503455.1. Taxonomy (GTDB): domain Bacteria; phylum Pseudomonadota; class Gammaproteobacteria; order Burkholderiales; family Methylophilaceae; genus Methylotenera. Next base: position 2,906 of record CANNEG010000082.1, on the reverse strand, counting down.
AAGTATCCATCACCTTTTGTGGCGCAACGACGTTGCCCTTAGATTTGCTCATTTTGTGTCCAGCGCCATCCACCACAAAACCATGGGTCAACAAAGCCGCATAAGGTGCACGACCATCAATCGCACAACCCGTCAGCAAGCTTGATTGAAACCAACCACGATGTTGATCAGAACCTTCTAAATACAAATCAGCGGGGTACTGCAATTCTGGACGGCGTTTTAAAACCGCCGCATGCGTTGCGCCAGAGTCAAACCACACGTCTAAGGTATAAGTGACTTTTTTGTAACTTTCTGCATCAGTTGGCGCATGTTGCGCCAAAAATACGGGACCATCTAAGCTAAACCAAGCCTCAACACCACTTTTCTCAACTAACAAACAAGCGGCTTCGAGTAAATTAGCAGTTTGTGGGTGCGGTACACCCGTTTCTTTATGCACAAAAAATGGCATAGGCACGCCCCAATTACGCTGGCGTGATACGCACCAATCAGGACGGTTTTTAATCATCGCTTCAAGACGTGCGCGGCCCCAATCAGGGAAAAATTCAGTTTTATCAACAGCTTGATTAGCAAACTCACGTAAGCTTTTGCCTGAGGTATCCGTTTCATTCATGCCAATAAACCATTGGTGTGTCGCCAATTGCATGAGTGGCGTTTTATGACGCCAGCAATGTGGGAAGCTGTGGTTTAAACGGACACTGGCAAGCAAAGCGCCACTTTCTGTCATGGCGGCTAAAATGACCTTGTTCGCTTCTTTACGGTCTAGGCCACGAATTGCTTCAAATTCAACTAATTCACTATTGAAAAATTTACCATCGCCACCCATCAACACACGCGGTTTTTCATTAGGAAAATTAGCGCGCATCACCAGCCAGTCGTCGTTACCATGGGCAGCAGCGGTATGTACCAAACCAGTCCCTGCATCAGTAGTCACGTGGTCACCACAAATAACTGGCACTTGGCGGTTGTCAAATGGGTGCATAAGAGCTAAACCATTTAACACTACGCCCTTACATGTGGCTAGAATTTGAGCGCCCTCTTCACCATATCGAGCCAGCGTAACTTGCGCCAATTCGCGCGCAAGGATTAGTAAGCCCTTGCCAGTTTGAATCAAATCATAATCTAGTTCAGGATGTACACTCACCGCTTGGTTAGCAGGTAATGTCCAAGGCGTTGTCGTCCAAATCACCGCGTACACATCGCCAGCTATATTCACACCAAAAGCTTTACCCAAGGTAGCGTTATCTGCCACCTTAAAGCCCACATCAATCGCGGGGGAGTTTACATCTTCGTATTCCACCTCTGCCTCAGCTAAGGCAGAACCACAATCTACGCACCAATGCACGGGCTTGCTACCCTGGTATAGATAGCCATTTGTATGGATTTCACCCAAGGCACGCATGATATCTGCCTCGGTTTTAAAGTCCATCGTCAGGTATGGGTTATCCCAATCACCCAACACACCTAAGCGAATAAAATCTTTCTTTTGGCGTTCCACTTGCTCTGCGGCGTATTCACGGCAAAGCGCACGAAATTTAGCTGGATCAATATTTTTGCCGTGAGTTTTTTCTACTACTAGTTCAATAGGTAATCCATGACAATCCCAACCCGGCACATAAGGCGCATCAAAACCACTCATAGTTTTTGATTTAATAATGATGTCTTTGAGGATTTTATTCACTGCATGGCCAATATGAATATCGCCGTTAGCATATGGCGGGCCATCATGCAAAATGAATTTGGTCTTACCTTTGCGGGCTTGACGAATGCGCTGATAAAGCTTTTTGTCAGTCCATTCTTTTAACCATGCAGGCTCACGCTTAGCCAAATCGCCACGCATAGGAAACGTGGTTTCAGGCAGGTTTAATTTATATTTATTCTGTTCTTTATTTTGCTCTTCGGTCATTTCAAATCTCAAATAAATCTCTCGCAAGTGCGACATCTTTTTTAATTTGCGCCTTTAGCGCATCTAAACTGGCAAACTTCATTTCATCACGTATTTTGTGTAAAAATTCAACGTGCACATGTTTTCCATATAAATTACCATCAAAATCAAGTACATGAACTTCTAGCATTAATTTAGAGATGCCAGCAATCGTGGGTCGCACGCCTAAATTAGCCACTGCATTCAAACCGTCTAATTTTACCGCATACACCCCCGTTAATGCTGGACGCTCATGCCACATATGTACATTAGCAGTAGGGAAACCTAATTCTCGGCCACGTTTTGCGCCATGTACCACCTTACCGCTAATACTGTAAGGACGGTTTAACAACTGAGTAGCCACTTGTAGATCACCCACTGCTAGGGCATTACGGACGCGCGTGCTAGAGACTCTTGCACCCTGTATATCCACTTGCGGCAAACTTACTAAGTTAAATTTAGCCTCTATAAAATCTAACACCGAACCAGCCCGCATAGCGCCAAATCTAAAATCGTCTCCTACCAAAATAGATTTTGCATTCAATGAATCGCGCAAAATAATTTGCATGAATTGGTGTGGGCTTAGTTTAGCAAAACGCTCATTAAACCGACATACGTAAGTATTTTCAACCCCCGCTTCCGCAAAGTGCTCAAGCTTTTCACGCAAAGAACTGAGTCGAGAAGGTGCAGTTTCTGAAGAAAAAAACTCACGAGGATGCGGTTCAAACGTCATCACGGCAGAACTTAGATTGGCCGCTCGCGCTGTTTCGATCAATTTTTTTAATAGCGCCTGATGTCCTAGGTGCATACCATCAAAATTACCTATCGCAACTGCACAGGGTAAATGCTGCGCAGTTGGAAAGTGCCTAAAAACACGCATTTAATGAATCACCCTGCGTATGTAATCTCGCGGCCTAAACCCTAACAACATCAATGTGGCAAAATAACTAGCCGCACCCAAAGACACTAAGCCAGTGATATAAAG
>CANNEG010000081.1:0-6228 GCA_947503455.1 Betaproteobacteria bacterium | reverse complement strand
ATGATTTTCGGCATTGGTACAGACATTGTAGAAGTTGCCCGCATTGAGGCGTCAATAGCACAATTTGGTGACGACTTTGCCAAGCGCATATTGGCAGACGACGAATTTTCTATGTACCTGCAATCCAAGATTAAAGCACGTTTTTTAGCCAAACGTTTTGCGGCTAAAGAGGCTTTTTCTAAAGCATTAGGAACGGGTTTGCGTGATCCTGCTACCTTCCAAAATATTGCTGTTGCACACGATGACTTAGGTAAACCTATACTCGTGTTGGCTTCTGAATTGCAGGATTTTTTGCAATCTAAACAGATTACGCAAATGCATATCAGTATTAGTGATGAACGCAATCTTGCTGCTGCATTTGTTGTCTTAGAAACATAATGCCAGCTACAGAAACTATGGACGTTGCACGACGGTTTGGGGGCGTTTCACGCCTATATGGCGTAGCGGGGTTGACTCAATTACAAGCCGCACATATTTGTATCATCGGCATAGGTGGCGTAGGTTCTTGGGCGGCTGAAGCGGTAGCGCGAAACGCTGTTGGCACCATCACTTTGATTGATTTAGATAATATTGCCGAATCGAATGTCAATCGGCAACTGCATGCGCTAGAAGGCGAGTTCGGCAAAGCTAAAGTGACAGCCATGGCTGAGCGCATCAAACGTATTAATCCAGCCGCAGAAGTATTAGAGATTGAAGATTTTGTGACCACTGAAAATGTAAGTGAGCTTTTAAATCAGCAGCTTGATGGCGTGATTGACTGCATTGATGATGCTAAAGCTAAAGCAGCGATTGCGGCTTTTTGTGTCTCTCATCATATTCCCTTGGTAATGACTGGCGCTGCTGGTGGGCGACTAGATGCCACACGCATTAAACAGGCCGATTTAAGTCTAGTCAGCCATGATAAATTGCTCGCTAAAGTACGTAATGTATTACGCCGAGACTATGGATTTGCTAAAGCAAGTAATACAAAGAACAAACCCGTAAAATTGGCTATTCAATGTGTGTATTCAGATGAGCAAATCGTGTTGCCAGAACGCTCATGTGAGGTCGACGACAATGAAGCTGAGGATGCCATTACCGGTTTAAATTGTGCGGGCTATGGGTCTAGTGTGTGCGTTACTGCCCCCTTTGGCTTTGCCGCAGCAGGCTTGCTCATACAACAGTTACTGAGTACACTGAAGCTATAAAATTAAGCGCTAGTGAGTAAACACGCAAGTCTAGATTTATTTCATTAAATGGTCATCAATTTGTCACAATTGGCGCATAACATCAAACGTATTCAACACTTGAAAATCATATGCGTTCAACTTTCCCGCCCCTAAAATTACTTAACCGAGATATCAGCATATTAGCGTTTAATGAACGCGTATTGAGTCTTGCACAAAATACTGAGTACCCTTTACTTGAACGTTTGCGCTATATTTGCATCGTTTCATCTAATTTAGATGAGTTTTTTGAGGTGCGTGCCGCGCCACATGTCGATGCTATGCGTGATGATGAGCATCACACTGATATTAATGTGCAAAGTTATGAAATGATTTCTGATGCTGCCCATGCCTTAGTGGATAAGCAATATCAAATTTTCAATACTGAATTGATGCCCGCATTGGCTGAGCACGGTGTGCATTTAGTATCGCATGGCGATCGCACGGCAGAGCAACGGCATTGGGTATCACGATATTTTGAAACAGATGTAAGACCACTGTTAGTGCCTGTTGCACTTGATCCTTCACACCCTTTTCCGCTTGTTGCCAATAAGGCGCTCAATTTTATTGTGTTGCTAGGCGGTGACGATGCATTTGGCCGTAGCAATAATATTGCGATTGTAAAAGTGCCCAGAGTATTGCCTAGGCTGATTAAGTTACCTAAAAATTTAAGTGATAATCAGCAGAAATTTGTCTCTTTATCGAGTGTGATTCGAGCGCATTTGTCTAGTTTGTTTACTGGACGTGAGGTAATCAATTTTTCTCAGTTTAGAGTGACGCGCCATTCAGATTTAGCGGTCGATGAAGATGATGTTAAGAATCTACGCACAGCGCTACGCAAAGGCTTAGTCCATCGTAATTTTGGTGAGGCCGTTCGATTAGAAGTGTCTCATGGCTGTGATGAAAAATTAGCAAAATTGTTATTACAGCAGTTTGATTTGCCCAAACAATCCTTGTATCGCGTGAATGGTTTGGTGAATTTGGTGCGTTTGATGCAGTTGGCAGATTTGGCCGAAGGTAGTCAGCTCAAATTTAGGCCGTTCGAGCCAGCCACGAGTTTGCAAATTGTGCCGAATCAGTCATTTTTTACGCAGCTCAAACAACGCGATATCTTGATTCATCAACCTTATGAAAGTTTTGAGTCGGTCATCGATTTCTTGCGTGAAGCGGTCTATGATCCTGATGTATTGTCGATTCAACAAACCATTTACCGGACAGGTTCAGACCCACGCATGCTTCAGTTGTTACAAGAAGCGGTGCGTCGGGGTAAAGAAGTGATGGCGGTAGTTGAGCTGAAAGCAAGATTTGATGAAGAGGCTAACATTAACTGGGCAGAAAGTTTAGAGTCGGTTGGTGCGCAAGTGGTTTATGGGGTTGTGGGTTTAAAGACGCATGCAAAAATGCTACTTGTGATGCGTCGTGAAGGGTCGGCTTTAAAATATTATGGTCATGTGTCTACGGGTAATTACAACCCGAGAACCGCTAGGCTGTATACCGATGTCAGTATGCTTACGGCAGACTCAGACATCACGCGGGATATGGAACATTTATTTAGACATATTGCCAGCCAGATTAAATTGCCGCGTATGAGAAAGTTACTCGTCGCCCCCTTTAATTTGCATAGGCAAATGCTGACTAAGATAAAAAGTGCTGAAACTGCAGCAAGAGCAGGCAAGCCCGCACGCATCATTTTAAAAATGAATGCACTGACGGATGAAGTTTTGGTCATGGCTTTGGTGAATGCGGGCCGTGCCGGGGTTGAAGTGGATTTGATTCTGCGCGGCGCTTGTATATTGCCGGTAGATGCACCAGGGTTGGAGGGGCGCATTCGTGTACGTTCAATTATTGGACGCTTATTAGAGCACTCTCGCGTGTTCTATTTCAATATTGATGCAGTTGAAAATATGTGGCTTGCCAGTGCCGACTGGATGAACCGCAATATGATGCGACGTATTGAAATTGCTTGGCCCATTGTCGATACTAAAAATCGCGCGCGTATTTTGCAGGAGTGCTGCCAAATGAGTTTAGATGACAATCAGAATGCATGGATACTGACTGATGATGGCACTTATCAGCTGGTTAGCCAATTACCGAATGCTAAACTCAAAGGTGTGGGGCAAGTAAAAGACTTTAGTGCGCAACAGCAGTTGATTAATCAATACACACGCTAAATTATGGCGAATTTGATTTTATGGCGTCACGCCGAAGCGGAAATGCATAGTGCGAGTGGCGAAGATGCAGATAGGGCATTGACTAAGCGTGGCCGTAAAGATGCCGCTAAAATGGCCGCATGGCTAGCTGAACATTTACCAGAAAATACTGAGATTTTATGTAGCCCTGCGCGCCGCTGTTTAGAAACAGTAGCAGCTTTACAACAACTCAACACCGCTAAAGTCATACGCGAGGTCAAAGTGGTGGCGTATTTGGGGGTAGATAGTTCGGTGAGTGCCATTGCTAAGCAGGTGTGTAACGATGATGCGAGTAAAACGCTACTCATTGTTGGCCATCAGCCTAATTTAGGATTGTTGATTACCCAGTTAATAGGCATGCAAGCAGGCGCTTGTAGTGTAAAAAAAGGTGCAGTCTGGTGGATACGCCAGCGGCACCTTTTTAGTGATGCTGCACCGCAAACCTATTTATTTACAGTGCAACAGCCCAATTATTAATTCATTTTAAAGCCCAGCTTATTTCTTGTTGGGTCTACCTGTTTTAATGGTCGGTACTTTAGTCATGGCTGCTTTTAAGGCAGCGTCTGTCATCGCGGTTAATTGCATAATGCCTGCACGCAACAATTCACTTTTTTTCGCAGGTTGGCCCAGTTTAAGTAAACGCTCTTTTAGTACGCCAAATTGCGCATATTCACTTTTTGGCATCGTAAAGCTGTCGCGTTCCATTTTTACTTTTTCTACTTTTAGCTTTACCGGCTTAGCTACTGCACTTTTGGCGGCACTTGCTACAGGTTTAGGCGCTACAATTTTTGTAGGCGCCGGTTTTTTCGCAGGTACTTTAGCTGCCACTGGTTTACTAGCAACAGGTCTAGCTGCCGACACTTTTTTTGCTGGGGTACTTGCTACTGTTGGTTTTGGGGTCACTTTTGACATTTTTTTATCCTAAATAAACGGTATAAACAGTTTATACCGTTTAATTCCGGTTGCAAATGAATTTTTTATGACAATTTATTAGGCAGAGATGAGCTCAAACTGCCAGTTTGTTTTTTGCCAAGCCAGCGTTTCTTCATCTAATAAATAATAAGACTGAGGATATTTATCACGCCAAGTTTTCGGCAATGTTAGTTGAATAGTATTGTGTTGAGAATGTAGCTGAAACCCACGTAAATTAGGCATTTGGCGGGCATGGCATAAAATGACTGCTAGGCGTAAACAGACGAGTTGCATGACAAAAATGCGGTTAGAAAAATCTGCTTCTAGGCGTTTTAGTTTTCCTCTATAACCTAAAATTAATAGGCTTAAACAATGCAATTCACTTTGTGAGAAGCCAGCTGGCTCAGCATGATCTAAAATATAAGCGCCATGTAAATGTGCGTCAATCGGCGAAACAACGCGGCCAATCTCATGTAACAACCCTGCCCAATGTAATTTACGCGCATGAACTTCCTGCTCACTGGGTGCAAACTGAATATCCTCACTTATTTTTTCAAATAATTTTTCTGCAACATCAGCTACGGTTTTTGCATGAGCTTCATCGACATCAAATTTACGTGCTAAGCGCTGAACGGAGGTATTTCTTAAGTCGACCATTTCATTGTCACGTGCCAACATGTCATACAGCAAGCCGTGTCTGAGTGCCCCTTTTGCGACATTTAAGGTTTCAATTTTTAAAAAATCAAATGCGCCGAGCATAATTGATAGGCCACCGGCAATCACAGCCTTACGATCTTCTTTGAGACCTAATAAGCGTAATTTATCGGTGTGTCTGGCGCGTAGCAATTCTTCACGTAACCAGAGTAAGCCTTCTTTGGTGATGGTGTCGACCGGTCTGCCATATTGCACTAAGACATCAGCAATGGCGCCTACGGTGCCAGATGCGCCATAAGCCACATCCCAATGTTTACGGCTAAAATTAACCCCCAGCGTATCAAAAATAGATTCAGCGGCAATCTCTGCGCGGGTAAACGCATTTTCAGTTAAATCACCAGTTGCAAAATGTTTGAGCGACCAAGCCACCGAGCCCACATGTAGCGAGGCGGTATGTTGTGACTTAAACCCTTGGCCTAAAATAAATTCAGTTGAGCGACCGCCAATATCAATGACTAAACGCCTGTCGTTAGATTGTGGTAAAAAACGGCTCACGCCTTGATAGATTAAGCGCGCTTCTTCTACCCCTGAAATGACTTCAACATCAAACCCCAGTGCCTTTTTAGCCATTTTAATAAATACATCGCGATTATTCGCTTCACGCAAGGTTTGGGTTGCAACGGCGCGCACATGCGCGGGGTCAAAGCCTTGAATGCGCTCGCCAAATCTAGCCAAGCAACGTACACCACGCTCCATCGCTTCAGCGGTTAGGTTGCGATCTTCATCTAAATCACCGCCTTGTCGTACCGGTTCTTTTAGATATTCAACGCGCTGAATATGACCGCTGTCTAGCTGGCCAATTTCTAACCTAAAGCTGTTCGAGCCTAGGTCTATCGCGGCGAGTAAAGATTTTTCTGCAGGAATGTTGGGTTTATTGACCATAGTGTCTTACGTAGCTTTGCAACCATTAATTTTAGTAACAGGATAAACAGTATTATTGTTTATTTTGTCATTATAGTTTGAAAGTTTTATGACAAAGTAATATTTCATTTTAATACTTAATGTTAAGTGACTTCAAAATTACGCTTGAAAAATCCTGTCTCACCCCCATTAAAGCTTTATTGTTTTTTATTAATACATTGAGGAGCTTAATTTATGGCTAAAGACACCACTGCAAAACAGACCACACAAAAAGAATCCATGCCCTTTCAGGCAGAGGTGAAGCAGCTTTTGCAATTGATGATTCATTCGCTATATAGCAATAAAGA
>CANNEG010000080.1:0-6235 GCA_947503455.1 Betaproteobacteria bacterium | reverse complement strand
TCAATGTTTGCAGTTGCAATTGGGTCTAGTGCTGAAGTGGGTTCATCAAATAACATGATTTCAGGATCGGTAGCGAGTGCGCGGGCAATACATAAGCGCTGTTGCTGGCCACCAGATAAGTTAAATGCTAAGTCATCCAAGCGATCTTTCACTTCATTCCATAATGAAGCACCTTTAAGTGCTTCTTCTACTTTATCAGCCACCACACGTTTATTCTTTTCGTCGCGTACACGCAAACCGTAAGCCACGTTTTCAAAGATAGTTTTAGGGAATGGATTTGGTTTTTGGAACACCATGCTAATACGCATACGCACTTCAATCGGGTCTACACCATCCGCTAATATATTGGTGTTATCAGGGTGCATGACGATTTGCCCGTCATATTTATTGCCGGGGTATAAATCATGCATGCGGTTAAAGCAGCGTAAAAAAGTTGATTTACCACAACCTGAAGGGCCAATTAATGCAGTAATTTTATTTTCATAAATCGGCATATTGACGCTTTTAAGCGCTTGATGACCATTTGAGTAATAAAAATTAAGGTCTTTTGATTCTGCTTTTAGCGCTGTTGTAGTATTAACCATAGGTATCTCTTTTAATGTTAAGTATTATATAGACTCAAAAATCAGTCATTTTTACCATTTAATATTTTTGCGAATCTTGTAACGTAAGTAAATCGCCGTACCGTTCATCAATAATGTAAGTACTATAATGATGGCGCCCGTGGCCGCTGCATTGATATGAAATGCGTGATCTGGGCGTGATAACCAGTTAAACATTTGGATGGGTAATACGGTAAAGCCAGAACTAAGCCATTCAAAATTCAGGTAAGGCGCAACGTCAGTAATGGGCGAGGGCGGTAAGAATGCAATGAACGTCAGTGCACCAATGGTAATAATGGGTGCAGTTTCGCCAATGGCGCGTGACATGCCAATAATAACGCCCGTTAAAATACCGCCTTGTGAATATTTAACAATGTGGTCACGTACCACTTGCCATTTAGTCGCACCCACCGCATAAGCCGCTTCACGGATAGCCACAGGAATGCCACGTATTGCTTCACGAGTAGACACAATAACAATCGGTAGAATCAATAAGCCGAGTGTTAAGCCCGCGGTGACAATACTTTGCCCTAGCCCTAAGCCATAAACAAACAAGCCCAATGCGAGCAAGCCGTAAATAATAGAAGGCACGCCGGCAAGATTAGACACGTTAATTTCAATTAGATCAGAAAACCAATTCTTAGGCGCATATTCCTCTAAATACAGGCCGGCACCTACCCCTATTGGCACAGCGGTTAGAAATGTAATGGTCATCACCAATACTGAGCCTACCCAAGCTGATAGCAAGCCCGCACTGCCGGCTCTGCGTGATGGATAGTCGCTAAAAAACTGCAAGTTAAAGCGAGGATAGCCATCCATCACCAAATGAATAAAGAGGGTCAGTAATGTCAGTAGCCCCATCATTAGAGCAATTAAGCCAATCGCAGCAAATATAATGTCATTACGTTTGTGCCGACGTATCATTTCACGTACGGCATCTAAGTTTTTTAGCACAGAGGCTTGCACTGGCGTGTTTTTGGGTTGAGTAGTTGGAAGCCCCATTAGTATTTCTCCGTATATTTTTTACGCACAATATGACCGATGAGGTTAAAACATAAAGTCATGACAAAGAGTACCAGGCCAGCAGCAAAAATACTTTGGTACCCTATGCTGCCGTGCGGTAAATCACCCATCGCCACCTGCACAATATAGGCGGTAATCGTCGCAGCACCCTCTGTTGGGTCGAAGGTTAAATTAGGTTGTTGGCCGGCGGCGACTGCTACCACCATCGTCTCGCCAACAGCACGAGAAATGGCCAAAATATAAGCAGCTACGATGCCCGAGGGTGCCGCAGGGGTTACCACTCTCAATGCGGTTTGAAAACGTGTTGCACCCATTGCATAAGAGCCTTCGCGCATGCTCATAGGTACTGCGCGCATGGCATCTTCTGCTACCGAGGCAATGTAAGGCACAATCATTACGCCCATCACTAATCCGGCGCTTAACATGTTAAAGCCAGGTAAGTCAGGATATATTTTTTGCAAAAATGGGGTAACAACAAGTAAGGCAAAATAACCAAATGCGATAGTCGGTACGCCGACTAAAAGCTCTAAAATGGGTTTGGTGATTTCACGGGTTTTATGTGAGGCAAATTCAGAAAGATAAATTGCGGCAATGGTGCCTACTGGTACTGCAAATGCAAGGGCTACAAATGAGGTGGTGAGCGTACCTGCAATGAGCGGCATGATACCGTAGTGGGCATCTTCAAACAGAGGCGTCCATTCGCTACCGGTAAAAAATTCAACGAGTGAAACAGTTTGGAAAAAACCTAAAGACTCATATAACAGAATGGCCACAATGGCAAATGTTGTAAATACGGCTGAAAGTGCAGCCATCATTAACACGAACTCAATAAAGCGTTCTTTGAGGTGTCTGCGGACGTTTTTAGCTAAGCGCGGGCTAATCATCAGTTCTGTCAGTGGGTTTAGCATATTGGTAACAGTGTTCATATGAAGACTTTTATGATTGTAACGAGTTTATACGGGTAAATAAAAGTACTTAATAAAAAAGGGGCGGTGGTCACCGCCCCTTTTCATTGGAGGCTTAAGTTATTTGATTCGATTGATTAAATCTTTAACTTTAATACCCACTTCGTTTTTACCACCAAAACCAGTACCTGGTTTCATGGCTTTAAAGTGTTCTTTCACAGCCACATAGTCTTCAGCTGGTAAAGGCACGTATTTAACTTCAGCCACTAATTTAGGCGCATTTTCTAAGTAAAAGTTAACAAACGCTTTAACTTCTGGTTTAAATGCTGCCGCTGTCGCATTCACGTAAATGAACAATGGGCGTGCAAGTGGTTGATAGGTTCCGTCTTTCACTGCTTCAGGAGAAGGCATTACCGCTGGTGAACCTGCTTTAGCGATAATAGGCACTGCTCTTAATTTGTCTTTGTTTTCTTCGTAATATGCATAACCAAAGTAAGCTAGACCGCCGGCATTACCTGAAACGCCTTGCACTAGCACGTTGTCATCTTCTGATGGTGTGTAGTCAGTACGGCTGGCTTTTGCTTTACCGTTCACCGCTTCAGTGAAGTAGTCGAATGTACCAGAAGCTGTACCTGGGCCGTATAAAGCCAAGGCTTTGTCTGGGTAAGCTGGGTTTACTTGTTTCCAGTTTTTAACGCTTGAACCTGGTTTCCAGATGGCGTTTAATTCAGCCACGCTTAAGCTTTTTACGAAATCATTTTTAGGGTTGACTACAACAGTTAACGCATCGAAGGCTACTGGTAATTCTATGTATTGAATACCGGCTTCTTTACAAGCGTCCATTTCTTTTTGCAAGATTGGGCGTGATGCGTTAGAAACGTCTGTTTCACCGCGGCAGAATTTTTTAAAACCACTGCCAGTACCAGATTCACCAACGGTTACTTTGGTTTTTGTGGCTTTTTGGAATTCTTCAGCCATTGCTTCAGTAATTGGGTAAACCGTGCTTGAACCATCAATTTTGATGATTTTATCAGCAGCCAGTACGTGTGAACTTGCGAAAGTCATTGCCACTAAAGCTGCAATACTCATGGATTTTTTTAGTACAGTATTCATATCATCTCCATCAAAGTTAAAAGTTGTTTCTTAAACTGAGTTGAATATTAAAGAACAATTATGACAAGTTTATGACAAAAACCAAATTAGGGCATTCACAATGAGTTGCTATAAAAAAGTACGTCCAAAGTGGTAGCTGATTGCAGCGATTAAGCCCGCGCAAGGAATAGTGAGCACCCATGCCCAAACAATGCGTGAGGCTAGCCCCCAGCGAACTGCCGAAACGCGTCTTGATAAGCCAACGCCAATAATCGCCCCAGTAATGGTGTGCGTGGTAGAAACCGGAATGCCGAGTGAAGTGGCAATAAATAGGGCAATAGCGCCAGAAGTTTGCGCGCAAAAACCACCAGAAGGACGAATACGGGTGATCCCCATGCCCATGGTGCGCACGATGCGCCAGCCACCAAACAAGGTGCCGAGTGCCATGGCAATTTGGCACGAGATGACTACCCAAAACGGTACATGAAAGTCGCCTTGCATATAGCCGTTGGCGTACAGTAATACAGCAATAATGCCCATCGTTTTTTGTGCATCATTACCGCCATGGCCTAAGCTATAGAGGGACGATGAGACAAATTGCAATTTGTTAAACATGCGTTCGGTGGGGTAGGGTGATGATTTTTCATATATCCACAACACCAGTATCATTAGTATGAGTGCGAGCAGCATGCCAAACAACGGCGACAGAATAATGGCGACCGAAGTTTTAATGAGGCCTGCCGCCACAACTGCACCGGTGCCAGCCTTAGCAACACCAGCACCAACCAAGCCGCCGACCAGTGCGTGCGATGATGAGGAGGGAATACCAAACCACCAGGTAATCAGGTTCCAAGAAATGGCGCCACTCAGCGCACCAAAAATCACGGCATTATCAATAATTTCTTTGGAGATAATGCCTTTACCAACGGTGTTGGCCACATGTAGGCCAAAAAATAGAAAAGCGACTAAATTAAAAAATGCCGCCCAAACCACAGCCGCCTGAGGCGTAAGTAAGCGGGTTGAGACCATCAGTGCAATCGAGTTTGCTGCATCGTGAAAGCCATTCATGAAGTCAAAGATCAGGGCAACAAAAACGAGTAGGCCCATGATAAGGATTGCGTGATCCATAGCTAGCCCCTTAAATTCGTTCTAACACGACACCATGGATGACATCTGAAACATCCTCGCAGCTATCAACAGCCATTTCAAATAAATCGTACAGTTCTTTTGAACGAATAATCGTGCGGGCGTCTGATTCTTCAGCAAACAATCGGTGCATACCAGCACGCATTACGTGGTCTGCCTCGCCTTCAATCATGCTAATTTCTTCGCAGATACGTAAAATACGTTCGGCGTTTTTCATGTCAGACAGCATATTGACCGCATCGCGCACTTTTTCAGAGGCGCGTAATAAAATTTGACCGAGCGCCACCATTTCAGGTGTGAAGTTGCTGTGACCGTAAATTTTGGCGCTTTGTGGAATATCTTCCATGTAATCAATAATGTCGTCTAACGCCATGGCGAGTTCTCTAATTTCACGGCGATCAAATGGGGTAATAAAGGTTTTGTGCAGGGAAATGAGAATTTCTTTGGTGTACTCATCAGCTTCTGATTCAATTTTTCTGATTTCAGCAAAATGCTCTTCGAATTTTTCAGGATCATTGACTGCAGTCATCATGGCTAATACTTTAGAGCCCTTAACGGCGCTGTCTGCCAAGTTGTTAAACAATATAAAATAATTCTCACTGCGCGGTGATATTGCCGCCATTAATCGACCAAAAACAGCATTCGCCATATTTTTTCTCCCAATTTATTACGGTTTTATTTCAAAATTATTTCAATTTTAATATTAGATTAAGTGTAACCTTCAGCGGTTAAATCTGCGAGTGATAATGTCATAAAAGTCTAAATTTATTGAGATATAATCTTCGGCTCAATTAATCATGATTGCAATGAAAAGTGACTACGCCAAATGACTAAAGTAATTTCAACGACAGAATCAAAAATAGGTGCTTTTGAAAAAAACTTAACTTGGTGGGTGTTAGGCTGTATTGCTGTGGGTATCGCCTTTGGCGAAGCTTTCCCTAGTTTCTTTCAAACGGTAGGTAGCTTAAAAGTGGCCGAAGTAAATTTGCCGGTGGCTTTGCTGATTTGGCTGATGATTATTCCTATGCTACTTAAGATTGATTTTAGTGCCATGAAAGATGTGTTGGCCCATAGTCGAGGCATAGGCGTCACGCTTTTCATCAACTGGTTTGTGAAGCCGTTCTCAATGGCCTTACTGGCGTGGCTATTCATTCGACATTTATTTGCCGGCTTGCTGCCGGCCGAGCAATTAGATAGCTATATTGCAGGGCTCATTTTGCTTGCAGCCGCGCCTTGCACGGCCATGGTATTTGTCTGGAGTAACTTATGTGACGGTGACCCAAAATTTACACTATCACAAGTGGCCATTAATGACGCCATTATGTTGTTTGCCTTTGCGCCGATTGTCGCCTTGCTATTAGGCTTGTCTAGCATTGTGGTGCCTTGGAATACCTTGCTGATTTCCGTGATGCTATTTATTGTGGTGCCGGTAGTGGTTAGCCAAATATTACGTAAAGCCTTACTGGC
>CANNEG010000079.1:0-6243 GCA_947503455.1 Betaproteobacteria bacterium | reverse complement strand
ATGATTTTCGGCATTGGTACAGACATTGTAGAAGTTGCCCGCATTGAGGCGTCAATAGCACAATTTGGTGACGACTTTGCCAAGCGCATATTGGCAGACGACGAATTTTCTATGTACCTGCAATCCAAGATTAAAGCACGTTTTTTAGCTAAGCGTTTCGCTGCTAAAGAGGCTTTTTCTAAAGCATTAGGAACAGGTTTACGTGATCCCGCCACCTTCCAAAATATTGCTGTTGCACACGATGACTTAGGTAAGCCTATGCTCGTGTTGGCTTCTGAATTGCAGGATTTTTTGCAATCTAGACAGATCACGAAAATGCATATCAGTATTAGTGATGAACGCAATCTTGCTACTGCATTTGTTGTCTTAGAAACATAATGCCAGCTACAGAGACTATGGACGTTGCACGACGGTTTGGGGGCGTTTCACGCCTATATGGCGTAGCGGGTTTGGCACAATTACAAGCAGCACATATTTGTATCATCGGCATTGGTGGCGTAGGTTCTTGGGCGGCTGAAGCGGTAGCGCGAAACGCTGTGGGTACCATCACTTTGATTGATTTGGATAATATTGCTGAATCGAATGTCAATCGGCAACTGCATGCGCTAGAAGGTGAGTTCGGCAAAGCCAAAGTGACCGCCATGGCTGAGCGCATCAAACGGATTAATCCAGCCGCAGACGTGATTGAGATTGAAGATTTTGTGACTGCTGAAAATGTAAGTGAGCTTTTAAATCAGCAACTTGATGGTGTGATCGACTGCATTGATGATGCTAAAGCTAAAGCGGCGATTGCTGCGTTTTGTGTCTCTCATGACATGCCCTTAGTGATGACCGGCGCTGCCGGTGGGCGACTAGATGCCACGCGCATTAAACAGGCAGATTTAAGTGTAGTCAGTCATGATAAATTGCTCGCCAAAGTACGTAATGTATTACGCCGAGACTATGGATTTGCTAAAGCAAGTAATACGAAGAACAAACCCGTAAAATTGGCAATTCAATGCGTGTATTCAGATGAGCAAGTCGTGTTCCCAGAACGCTTATGTGAGGTCGGTGATAATGAGGCTGAGGATGCCATCACCGGTTTAAATTGTGCTGGCTATGGGTCTAGTGTGTGCGTTACCGCACCCTTTGGCTTTTCTGCAGCTGGCTTGCTCATACAGCAGTTACTGAGTACACTGAAAAGATAAAATTAGGCGCTAGTGAGCAAACGTGTAAGTCTAAATTTATTTCATTAAACGGTCATCAATTTGTCACAATTGGCGCATAACATCAAACGTATTCAACACTTGAAAATCATATGCGTTCAACTTTCCCGCCCTTGAAATTACTTCATCGCGATATCAGTATATTAGCGTTTAATGAGCGCGTATTGAGTCTTGCACAAAATACTGATTACCCGTTACTTGAGCGTTTGCGCTATATTTGCATCGTTTCATCTAATTTAGATGAGTTTTTTGAGGTGCGTGCCGCGCCACATGTCGATGCCATGCGTGATGATGAGCATCACACGGATATTAATGTAAAAAGTTATGAAATGATTTCTGATGCTGCCCATGCCTTAGTGGATAAGCAATATCAAATTTTTAATACTGAATTGATGCCAGCATTGGCCGAGCAAGGCGTGCATTTGGTGTCGCATGGCGATCGCACAGCAGAGCAGCGGCATTGGGTATCGCGATATTTTGAAACAGATGTGCGGCCGCTGTTAGTGCCTGTTGCACTTGACCCTTCACACCCTTTCCCACTTGTTGCCAATAAGGCGCTAAATTTTATTGTATTGCTAGGCGGTGACGATGCATTTGGCCGTAGCAATAATATCGCGATTGTGAAAGTACCCAGAGTGTTACCAAGGCTGATTAAATTACCTAAAAATTTAAGTGATAATCAGCAGAAATTTGTTTCTTTATCGAGTGTGATTCGAGCGCATTTATCTAGCTTGTTTACTGGGCGCGAGGTAATCAATTTTTCTCAGTTTAGAGTTACACGCCATTCTGATTTAGCGGTCGATGAAGATGATGTTAAGAATCTGCGTACAGCGTTGCGTAAGGGCTTGGCGCATCGTAATTTTGGTGAAGCCGTTCGATTAGAAGTGTCGCATGGTTGTGATGATAAATTAGTAAAATTGTTATTACAGCAGTTCGATTTGCCAAAACAATCTTTGTACCGCGTGAATGGTTTGGTGAATTTGGTGCGTTTGATGCAGTTGGCAGACTTGGCTGAAGGTAGCCAGCTTAAATTTAAGCCATTCGAGCCAGCCACGAGCTTGCAAATTGTGTCGAATCAGTCATTTTTTACGCAGCTCAAACAACGTGACATCTTGATTCATCAACCTTATGAAAGTTTTGAATCGGTCATCGATTTCTTGCGTGAAGCGGTCTATGATCCTGATGTATTGTCGATTCAACAAACCATTTATCGTACAGGATCAGACCCGCGCATGCTTCAGTTGTTACAAGAAGCGGTGCGTCGTGGTAAAGAAGTAATGGCGGTAGTTGAGCTGAAAGCAAGGTTTGATGAAGAGGCTAACATTAACTGGGCAGAAAGTTTAGAGTCGGTTGGTGCGCAAGTGGTTTATGGTGTCGTTGGTTTAAAGACCCATGCAAAAATGCTACTTGTGATGCGTCGTGAAGGGTCGGCTTTAAAATATTATGGTCATGTATCTACGGGTAATTACAACCCGAGAACCGCTAGACTGTATACCGATATCAGCATGCTCACGGCAGACTCAGATATCACGCGGGATATGGAACATCTATTTAGACATATTGCTAGTCAGATTAAATTGCCGCGTATGAGGAAGTTACTTGTCGCGCCCTTTAATTTGCATAGGCAAATGTTGACTAAGATAAAAAGTGCTGAAGCTGCAGCAAGAGCAGGCAAGCCCGCCCGCATCATCTTAAAGATGAATGCACTGACGGATGAAGTTTTGGTCATGGCTTTGGTGAAAGCGGGTCGTGCCGGCGTTGAGGTTGATTTGATTTTGCGCGGCGCTTGTATATTGCCAGTAGATGCGCCAGGGTTGGAGGGACGCGTTCGTGTACGTTCAATTATTGGACGTTTGTTAGAGCATTCTCGGGTGTTCTATTTCAATATTGATGCGGTTGAAAATATGTGGCTTGCCAGTGCCGACTGGATGAACCGCAATATGATGCGACGTATTGAAATTGCTTGGCCTATTGTCGATACTAAAAATCGCGCGCGTATTTTGCAAGAGTGTTGCCAAATGAGTTTAGATGATAATCAGAATGCATGGATACTGACGGAAGATGGCACTTATCAGCTGGTTAGCCAATTACCCAATGCTAAACTCAAAGGTACGGGTCAAGTAAAAGACTTTAGTGCGCAGCAGCAGTTGATTAATCAATACACACGCTAAATTATGGCGAATTTGATTTTATGGCGTCACGCCGAAGCTGAAATGCATAGTGCGAGTGGCGAAGATGCAGACAGAGCATTGACTAAGCGTGGCCGTAAAGATGCCGCTAAAATGGCCGCATGGCTAGCTGAACATTTACCAGAAAATACCGAGATTTTATGTAGCCCTGCACGCCGCTGTTTAGAAACGGCAGATGCCTTACAACAACTCAACACGGCTAAAGTCATGCGAGAGGTTAAAGTAGTCGAGTATTTGGGTGTAGATAGTTCGGTGAGTGCCATTGCCCAGCAGGTGTGTAACGATGATGCGAGTAAAACGCTACTCATTGTCGGTCATCAGCCTAACTTAGGCTTGTTGATTACTCAGTTAATAGGCATGCAAGCAGGTGCTTGTAGTGTAAAAAAAGGTGCAGTCTGGTGGATACGCCAGCGGCACCTTTTTAGTGATACTGCACCGCAAACTTATTTATTTACAGTGCAGCAGCCCAATTATTAATTCATTTTAAAGCCCAGCTTATTTCTTGTTGGGTCTACCTGTTTTAATGGTGGGCACTTTAGTCATGGTTGCTTTTAAGGCGGCGTCCGTCATCGCGGTTAATTGCATAATGCCCGCACGCAACAATTCACTTTTTTTCGCAGGTTGACCCAGTTTAAGTAAACGCTCTTTTAGTACGCTAAATTGTGCATATTCACTTTTTGGCATAGTAAAACTGTCACGTTCCATTTTCACTTTTTCTACTTTTAGCTTTACCGGCTTAGCTACTGCACTTTTTGCGGCACTTGCTACAGGTTTTGGCGCCACTATTTTTGTAGGCGCTGGTTTTTTTGCAGGCACTTTAGCTGCCACGGGTTTCGTAGCCACTGCTTTTGTTGTAGGCGCTTTTGTCGCTAACACTTTTTTTGCTGATGCGTTTGCAGTTGTTGGTTTTGGGGTCGTTTTTGACATTTTTTTATCCTAATTAAACGGTATAAACAGTTTATACCGTTTAATTCCGGTTGCAAATGAATTTTTTATGACAATTCATTAGGTGGAGATGAGCTCAAACAGCCAGTTTGTTTTTTGCCAAGCCAGTGTTTCTTCATCTAATAAATAATAAGACTGAGGGTATTTTTCACGCCAACTTTTCGGCAATGTTAATTGAATTGAATTGTTTTGAGAATGTAGCTGAAACCCACGCAAGTTAGGCGTTTGGCGGGCATGACATAAAATGACTGCTAAGCGTAAACAGACGAGTTGCATAACAAAAATACGGTCAGAAAAATCTGCTTCTAGGCGTTTTAGTTTTCCTCTATAGCCTAAAATTAATAGGCTTAAACAATGCAATTCACTTTGTGAGAATCCCGCTGGCTCGGCATGATCTAAAATATAAGCGCCATGTAAATGTGCGTCAATCGGCGAAACAACGCAGCCAATCTCATGCAACAAACCTGCCCAATGTAATTTACGGGCATGTACTTCCTGCTCACTGGGGGCAAACTGAATATCCTCACTTATTTTTTCAAACAACTTAGCTGCAACATCAGCGACGGTTTTTGCGTGAACTTCATCCACGTCAAATTTACGTGCTAAGCGCTGAACGGAGGCATTTCTTAAGTCGACCATTTCATTGTCACGTGCCAACATGTCATACAATAAGCCGTGTCTGAGAGCCCCTTTTGCGACATTTAAGGTTTCAATTTTTAAAAAATCAAATGCGCCCAGCATAATTGATAGGCCGCCGGCAATCACAGCCTTACGATCTTCTTTGAGACCTAATAAGCGTAATTTATCAGTGTGTCTGGCGCGTAGCAATTCTTCACGTAACCAGAGTAAACCTTCTTTGGTGATGGTGTCGACCGGTCTGCCATATTGCACTAAGACATCAGCAATGGCGCCCACGGTGCCAGATGCGCCATAAGCAACATCCCAATGTTTACAGCTAAAATTAACGCCTAAAGTATCGAAAATAGATTCAGCGGCAATCTCTGCGCGGGTAAACGCATTTTCAGTTAAATCGCCGGTTGCAAAATGTTTGAGCGACCAAGCCACCGAGCCCACATGTAGCGAGGCAGTATGTTGTGACTTAAACCCTTGGCCTAAAATAAATTCAGTCGAGCGACCGCCAATATCAATGACTAAACGCCTGTCGTAAGATTGTGGTAAAAAACGGCTCACACCTTGGTAGATTAAGCGCGCTTCTTCTACCCCTGAAATGACTTCAACATCAAACCCCAATGCCTTTTTAGCCATTTTAATAAATGCATCGCGATTATTGGCTTCACGCAAGGTTTGGGTTGCAACGGCGCGCACATGCGCGGGGTCAAACCCTTGAATACGCTCACCAAATCTAGCCAGGCAACGCACACCACGCTCCATCGCTTCAGCGGTTAGGTTGCGATCTTCATCTAAATCACCGCCTTGTCGTACCGGTTCTTTTAGATATTCAACACGCTGAATATGACCGCTATCTAGCTGGCCAATTTCTAGCCTAAAGCTATTTGAGCCTAAGTCTATCGCGGCGAGTAAAGATTTTTCTGCGGGCATGTTGGGTTTATTGAGCATAGTGTCTTACGTAGCTTAGTGACCATTAATTTTAGTAACAGGATAAACAGTATTATTGTTTATTTTGTCATTATAGTTTGAAAGTTTTATGACAAAGTAATATTTCATTTTAATGCTTAATATTAAGCGACTTCAAAATCCCGCTTGAAAAATCCTGTCTCACCCCCATTAAAGCTGTATTGTTTTTTATTAATACATTGAGGAGCTTAATTTATGGCTAAAGACACCACTGCAAAACAGACCACACAAAAAGAATCCATGCCCTTTCAGGCAGAGGTGAAGCAGCTTTTGCAATTGATGATTCATTCGCTATATAGCAATAAAGA
>CANNEG010000078.1:0-6364 GCA_947503455.1 Betaproteobacteria bacterium | reverse complement strand
ACGTCCATCCAGTTTTCTAGCGGCATTTTTTTAAACATGCCATCTTTAGTAATACCTGCATTATTAACAAGCACGCTTACAGGACCTACGTCAGCTTTAACTTTAGCAATCATTGCTACGCATGATTCAAAATTTGAAACATCACCCATCGCAATATGCATATCTCTACCTGCTGCATGTTCAGCGACTAACCATGCTTGAGCTTTTTCTTCTTCTGGGGCAATGTAATTTGCAACCACAGTAAAACCATCAGCAGCTAACTGCCTACAAATGCAACTGCCAATACCACCTGTACCACCCGTTACCAATGCAATACGTTTACTCATGCTTTTCCCCTTGATCGATATATTCAGTTAAGTGTTTTTATTCAAAATTGCCTATCTTTCAACAGCGAGTGCCACACCCATGCCGCCACCAATACAAAGAGAAGTCAGGCCTTTCTTGGCATCTCTACGTAACATTTCGTGCAACAACGTGACCAGTACACGAGCGCCGCTGGCACCGATTGGGTGTCCAATGGCAATCGCGCCACCATTCACGTTAACCTTTGTTGTATCCCAAGCTAAATCACGATTAACCGCAATCGCTTGTGCTGCAAAAGCCTCGTTAATTTCTAATAAATCTAAATCTTTAACACCCCAGCCTGCAATTTCAAGACAACGTTTGCTGGCAGATATAGGACCAATCCCCATAATGCTAGGGTCAATACCTGTAGATGCGTAAGCCTTAATGCTAGCAAGCGGTTTTAGTCCAAGCGCCTTAGCTTTAGTTGCTGACATGAGCATGACCATCGCTGCGCCATCATTAATACCAGAAGCATTGCCGGCTGTGACGGTGCCTTCTTTATCAAATGCGGGGCGTAGACCAGAAAGCATCTCAAGGGTGGTGCCGTGTCGTGGATATTCATCGGCATCAACGACGGTATCGCCTTTTTTACTTTTAATGGTATAGGGCACGATTTCATCGGAAAATTTGCCTGTTTTTTGTGCAACTTCAGCTTTATTTTGAGAGGCGCAAGAAAATTCATCTTGTTCTTGGCGGCTGATACCATATTTCTTTGCGACATTTTCAGCTGTGACGCCCATGTGGTAGTCGTTATAGACGTCCCATAGACCATCGACAATCATACTGTCAACTAACTTGCCATCACCCATGCGTAAGCCGTTACGCGAACCATTTAATACGTGAGGTGATGAACTCATGCTTTCTTGGCCACCTGCAATGACAATTTCAGCATCGCCGCTTTTAATAGCTTGCGCACCCAACATCACTGCTTTAAGGCTAGACCCACACACCATATTAATAGTCAGTGCGGGGACTTCTTTAGGTAAGCCTGCTTTAATGACAGACTGGCGAGCAGGGTTTTGTCCTACGCCAGCGGTTAATACCTGCCCTAAAATAACCTCGTCTATTTGGTCGCCTGATACGCCAGTACTTTCAAGCAAGCTACGTATAACTGTTGCCCCTAAATCTGCGGCGGATACATTATTAAACGCGCCGCCAAACTTTCCTACGGCAGTTCTTTTTGCTGCAACAATCACTACGCTTTCCATAATTATTCCCTTAGATTTTCTAAATTGGTTTTTTTACGAAATTATATCTACTACGTTACAGTCAGATTTATACCATAGTAATTTTTATTAGTCTAATGTTTTATGTCTTATATAAGATATAAGATTTTAAATGAAGTAAATATTGGAATTATTGTGTGTGTTTGTAATTGCCGCCAAAGAACTCCATCATCATAAAGTCTTCTAGGCCGGCATTATCTTCAGGGCGAGCGGACTGGACGACAACGCGGGCTAAGCGTTGTGAATCCCAATTAAAATCGCCATGATAATGCTGCCGAATCAGCCAAATCATTTTTCTAATCATGATCAGCCTCACATCTTGTCCAGTGCCTGCCTCAACTTCAAATGACTCGCGTCTAGCATTGCTATAGTCATTGGTCCAACCTCGAAATGAAAAAGCAGCATGTCGAGTGCTTAAGCTAGTAATTTCAAATATGCCATTGGTGCCATTTTTAAAATTGTTTTTAATTCTTTCTTCTCGCACCTGCTCGGCAGTAGGGCCAATTTCTCGCGCGACCGCTTCGGCATTTTGTTTGGCCGCATCCGTCTCTGATGCTTGCCGCTGTGCACGTCTGGCGTTCACGTAAGCCATCATGTCAACGGGTTGGTCTTTTGCTGGCGTAACTTCATGACTAGGCGCTGGCGTGGCAATCACATCAGGCACACTAAAAGATGGCTTGGCATTTGTATTAGATTTTTGCGTAATGACTTTTGGTTTAACTTTTTCTGGTTTGGGTAAGGTTTTTTCTGGCTCTGGCAGCGGCTCTATAACTTGGGGGCGCACTAGTGGCGCTAGACTCACCTCCATTGTGGTTGGCAATGCTAATGAACTTTTATCGAACTGAAGAGGTGGCAAGGCTAAAAATAAAACCAGCGCATGCACCAATAGCGAAAAGATAATAGCAATGAATGTATTGCGATTAATGTGTATGCGAATCAAGACATTACGACTACGCCATCGCGATGGCGATTTCAGCAGAAATTCTTCGAAACTATGATGGGCGGATTGATTAATTTCCATAGCCCATTAATAACCCATATCTGTCCAAATTTTCTCTAAGCGCTTGATAGAGATTGGGAATGGCGTTTTGAGTTCTTGTGCAAATAATGAAACACGTAATTCTTCTATTAACCAACGGTAGTCCTGCAATGGCTGTGGAATATCAAAATGGGCTTGATTAAGGGCACTCATTTTATCTTGCCATTTTTGCCACAGCAAACCGACACTTGCTGCACTCTTACCGTCACGATCTGGGTTAGCAGGCTGTTTCTCAATACGTAATCGTAGTGCTTTTAAGTAGCGCGGCACATGTTGTAATTGTTCCCACGGCGTTTGACTAAAGCAGTTTTTATAAACGAGTAAGCATATTTGCTGCTCTAAATCACGCTTTAATCGATTAACCGTCGCCGGCATTTTTGCTTGTTGCGCTGTGAGCAATTGGTATTCTGTGGCAATGCTTTGTGCTTGCCTTGCTACTGCCTGACTCACCGCTGGCAAACGTGTTCTCGCGCGGGCTTTTAACTTCATAAAATCTGCATTGGTGCGTGGTAAGTCATCTTCACCAATAAAAGCACGGTCTGAAATGGTGATGATTAAATCTTCACGCAAATCTTCAGGCGACATAACGTTACGGAAAATGAGTGCATACTGATTAAAGTTAGGTAAACTTTTCTCTAGTTGCTTTATTTGTTCTTTAAGCTCAAAACGCATCAATCGGCATACGCCTTTTCGATGGTTAATGGTCGCATCCGTCTCGGTATCAAACAACTTAACGGAAATACTGTCTTTATCATCTTCTAGCGCAGGGTAGCCAGTAATTTTTCGACCATCACGCTCAAAACTAAGTGTTGTTGGTAAATCACCAAAATCCCATTGCTTTAAACCAGTTTTTTCAATATCTGGCGAAGTGTTTCTAAAAGTCAGTTGTGCGGCAGAGCCCAACTGTTTTTTAAGTGCATTCCAATCACGCCCCATGGCTAATTCGCGTCCAGCATCATCTACGACACTAAAATTCATCAGCAAATGTGCGGGGGTTTCTTCAGTCCAATCTTCTACCGAAATTTTTAAGGTGGTCACGCGCTGAATATGTGCCGCTAATACTGACTTAATTAAGCCTTCACCAATGTGGGCTTGCTCTAGAAATACCGTGACAAACTCTGGAACCGGTACGCATACGCGGCGGAAAGACTTTGGTAAAGCTTTAATCAGATAAGTCAGTTTTTCACGCAGCATACCCGGCACTAGCCATTCAGTTTGTGCATAATTAAGTTGATTTAACAAAGCTAGTGGTACTGTAGCCGTGACTCCGTCGAGAATGTGCCCAGGTTCAAACCGATATTTAAGCGGAATCTCAACACCATCAAGAAGCATTTTTTCAGGAAACTGCACAGCGGTAATCGCATCGGCACCATGGCGCATTAAATCATCACGTGTCAGATACAAAAGTTTTGGATTAACTTTTTCTGCACCTTCTCGCCACTTTTCAAATGTTGCGGCCTGAAAAATATCAGCGGGTATCTTGCTGTCATAAAATGCAAATAATTGATGTTCATCGACCAGTACATCTTGGCGGCGTGCTTTGTGTTCTAATTCTTCCACTTCGGCAATTAGACGTTCATTTGCCGTAAAAAATGGTGCTCTAGTATCAAAATCACCATTTGCTAAGGCTTCTCGAATAAATATCTCACGAGATTGTTTAGGGTCAATCGGCCCATAATGCACGCGACGCTTAGGGATGATGGTTAAGCCATACAAAGAAACGCGTTCCCAAGCGTTCACCATGCCCATTTTTCTATCCCACCGCGGGTCTGAATATTGGCTTTCGGTTAACCCTCGCGCTAGCGGCTCTATCCAATCGGGTTCAATCTTTGCAACGCATCGTGCATAGAGTTTGGTGGTATCGACCAATTCTGCCGCAATCACCCATTTCGGACGCGTTTTTTTAAGTGCAGAACCAGGTGCTACAAAAAAACGAATGCCCCGCGCGCCGGCGTATGAATCATTATCGCCATCTTTAAAGCCAATGTTACCGAGCAAGCCTGCCAATAGAGCTTTATGAATCTGATCAAAGTTGGCTTCTTTATCATTCGCCTTAAAATCCATCTCATCGGTAATTTGTTTAATTTGCCCATGTAGCTCACGCCATTCTTTTAAACGTAAGAAGGATAGAAAATTACTGTGACACTGGTTTAATAAATCTTTATTGGACTTTTTAGTTTTCAGCGCATTGTCAAAGAAGTCCCACAACTTGAGATAGCTCATAAAATCTGAGCCTTCTCCCGCAAACTTAGCGTGTGCATTGTCTGCAGCTTCGCGTTTATCCATCGGTCTTTCGCGCGGATCTTGTATACTCAATACGCTGGCAATAATCAATATTTCAGTCAGGCAACTTTCACGTTTGGCAGCTAAAATCATACGCCCTACGCGTGGGTCTAATGGCAGTTTGGCAAGTTGTAAGCCAATTTCAGTGATTTGACGTCGACTATCTACCGCACCGAGTTCTTGCAATAACTGATAGCCATCAGTTATTAATCGACTGCTGGGTGCTTCAATAAATGGAAAGTCATTAATATCGCCCAAACGTAAGGCGGCCATACGTAATATGACGCTGGCAAGTGAGCTACGTAAAATCTCTGGCTCGGTAAACTCTGGACGACCATCAAAGTCTTGCTCAGAATACAACCTCACGCAAATGCCATTAGATACACGACCACAGCGCCCCGCACGTTGCTTAGCCGCAGCTTGGCTAATTTTTTCTATCTGCAACTGTTCAACTTTGGCACGTGTGCTATATCGGTTCATCCTTGCCAGCCCAGCATCAATCACATATTTGATGCCTGGAACGGTGAGTGAAGTTTCTGCCACATTGGTGGCCAATACGATACGACGAGTGGAATGGCTCTTAAATATTTTCTGCTGATCTTCAATACTTAAACGCGCAAACAGCGGCAACACTTCAATATGTTTAAGTTTGGTTGAACGGCCTTGATATTTACGAAGATGCTCCGCTGTATCGCGAATTTCACGCTCCCCAGGTAAAAATACTAAAATATCACCATCACCTTGCCGTAACAAATCATCTGCGGCGTCTAATATGGCCTCTTCAATGGCCTCTTCTTCGTCATCTTCCTCTAGCCAGCGTGCTTCAGTTTTAGCTTTGCGTGCAATGCCAAAAATCGTATCGTCTTCTAAATCAAACTGAGCATTATTAGCCTCTGCTGTCGTCTGTGCACGAAAACCCGCTTTACCTAATGGGCGATAACGAATTTCGACGGGATAGGTACGACCAGATACTTCTATAATCGGAGCTCCCAAAAAATGATTTGAAAAGCGTTCAGCATCTATCGTGGCAGAGGTGACGATGATTTTTAAATCTGGGCGCTTGGGTAGTAACTGTTTAAGGTATCCCAACAGAAAATCGATATTTAAGCTACGCTCATGCGCCTCATCAATAATAATGGTGTCATAAGCGTTAAGAAATTTATCGCCTTGCGTTTCCGCCAGTAAAATACCATCAGTCATCAGCTTGATATAAGTAGATTCTGTCAGCTTATCGTTAAAGCGCACTTTATAGCCTACCACCTCGCCAAGGGGGCTTTTCAGCTCTTGTGCAATACGTGTAGCAACAGAGCGAGCAGCGATGCGTCGAGGTTGAGTATGGCCAATCAACCCTGAAACGCCGCGACCAAGTTCAAGGCAAATTTTAGGAATCTGTGTGGTTTTACCTGAACCCGTTTCGCCGCAAATAATCACCACTTGGTGATTAGATATAGCTTTCGCGATTTCATCTTTT
>CANNEG010000077.1:0-6385 GCA_947503455.1 Betaproteobacteria bacterium | reverse complement strand
TGGTGGAGCTGGGGGGAATCGAACCCCCGTCCGCAAATCCTCCACAGACAGTTCTACATACTTAGCCTTGTTGTTTAATTTAATCTGCACCACACCAACAGACAAGCGCTGTACAGACGAGCGACCTTAAGGTTAATGCCGTATTAAGTCACCCAATACAACACGTATCCCGTGTATATGACACTACGTATGGGTTACCCCAATCCAACCCACGGGAGAGCTGGTGTAGCGTCCAGCAGGATTAAGCTGCTAGAGAGTAAGTTTCGTCGTTTGCGACTATACTTTTTTCAGCTGTATTTACGAGGTAATCTGAGCCTCGGTATGCCCTGCGCTGCTTTGTAACCCACGTCGAAACCTGGTCAGCCCCAAATCAGTCTTGCTATGACTAACAAAACCTGACTATAGTTTCATTAGCAGGCGAATTATACGCGCTAATGTTAGATTCCGCACATGAGGTTTTGTAGTGTTCGCACCATTAATATGTTTATCTAATCGTCCAGCACTTCCAAAAAGGCATCCCCATAACGCATGAGCTTGGCTTGCCCGATGCCAGTTATTTGGCTCATCTCAATGAGGCTAGTAGGCTTTTGGTTGAGAATTTCTAGCAACGTACTATCATGAAATATCACATAAGGCGGAACGCCGTGCTCACGAGCAAGTTCCATCCGCTTAGCTTTAAGTGCGTGCCATAGAGGATCATCGCTCACTTCCTCATAACCCTCTTTAGCGCGAGCACCCCGCTCTGCCTTGCTGACTCTGGCGCTAACTACTTCAGCATCGCGGCGTAGCCAAACATCACTTTCGCCTTTTAAAACTGCCCTAGCGGCTTCAGCTAACTTTAGGCCGCCGTAAGCTTCAATATCACTTTCAAGATATCCTCCCGCCACAAGTTGCCGATAAACACTACTCCATTGCTGTTGGCTAAGCGATTTTCCTATGCCAAATGTGCTGAGTTGGTGATGTTGAAATTGCTCAACTTTGGGCGTAGATTTACCCAACAATACATCGATTAAATGCAGCACACCAAATCTTTGGCCGGTACGATACACACAGGACAACGCCATTTGTACAGCTTGCGTCGCATCCCAAGTATCTACTGGATTTAAGCAGTTATCGCATTGCTGACAATCACCAGAGTGCTGTTCACCAAAATAGCGTAGTAAAGTTTGATGGCGACAGCTAGTCGATTCACAAAAGCCAAGTAGCGCATCTAACTTTTGCCGCTCCACCGCTTTACGTTGCTCCGGCGCGTCGCCAGCATCTAACATTTTTCGCATGCTCACCACATCACCCAAACCATAAGTCATCCAAGCGTTAGCGGGTAATCCATCACGACCAGCACGACCGGTTTCTTGATAATAAGCTTCCATGCTTTTAGGCAAATCTAAATGCGCAACAAAGCGTACGTTCGGTTTATCTATACCCATACCAAATGCCACGGTAGCCACCATAATCACACCCTCGTCGCGCAAAAATCGTCGCTGATTTTGTTGGCGCATGCTTGCATCTAAGCCAGCATGGTAAGGTAAGGCATCCCAACCACGAGATTGTAACCACGTTGCGGTTTCTTCTACCTTGCGGCGTGATAAGCAATAGATAATACCGGCATCATTTGCGTGTTCCGCCTCTAAAAATTTTTCTAACTGTTGGCGCGCATTGGCTTTTTGGGTAATACGATAGCGAATATTCGGACGATCAAAACTAGAAATAAACTGTTGCGCCTCTTCTAACTTTAATCGCTCTACAATTTCAGCACGGGTAGGCGCATCGGCCGTGGCAGTTAACGCAATACGCGGCACTTGCGGAAAGCGTTCATGCAATACAGTAAGCTGACGGTACTCTGGCCGAAAATCATGGCCCCATTGCGATACACAATGGGCTTCATCTATGGCAAAAAGCGCAATACCAGCGCCCTCTTGTATTTGCTCCAGTAGTGCTAAAAAACTGGCCATTAACAACCGTTCTGGCGCAACATACACAATCTGTAAGTGGCCTCGCATTAACTGCGCTGTAATTTCACGGGCCTCATCTACGTCTTGACTAGAATTTAAAAACGCAGCCCGTACACCTAATTGTTTTAAAGCATCCACTTGATCTTGCATCAAGGCAATGAGTGGTGAAACCACTATACCTACGCCTTCGCGTAACAACGCGGGCAACTGGTAGCACAGAGATTTTCCACCGCCCGTTGGCATCAGCACCAACGCATCCCCGCCTGCCGTGACATGCGCCACTACAGCCTCTTGTTCACCTTTAAAAGTAGTGTATCCAAAAACATCGTGTAAGGTTTGCAAGGCGGGTAGATTTGACATGGCGGCATTGTACACCTTAGGTGAAACAGCTATCGAGATATGCTAACTAGGCGCCTAAAACCCAGTCATGCTAGCATGTCAATAAACGCAACTTTAATCACCCCCTTAATCAAAGAGAGTATGCAAGCCATGTTAGAGATTCGTAAAAGTAGCGCTAGAGGTTATGCCAACCACGGCTGGCTAGAGGCTCGTCATTCGTTTTCTTTCGCAGAATATTATGATCCAGCACATATGGGTTTTGGTTCATTGCGGGTGATTAACGAAGATAAAGTAAGCGGTGGCCAAGGCTTTGGTACGCATGGGCATAAAGACATGGAAATTGTCACCTACGTGCTTGCTGGTGCACTCGAACACAAAGACAGTATCGGCAATACTTCTGTGCTGCATTACGGTGATGTACAGCGCATGAGTGCAGGCAAAGGCGTAAGACATAGCGAATACAATCACGATGCAGTAGCGCCTGTACATTTGCTACAAATTTGGCTGACACCGCATACCGTTGGCATTGAGCCAAGCTATGAAGAGAAGCATTTTGACCTCACTTCAAAACAACATCAGCTTCGTTTGATTGCTTCACCCAATGGGCGTGACGGTTCAGTAACTATTCATCAAGATGCTTTAATCTATGCCAGCATATTAGGCGCGGCTGACAGCATTAGCTACGCCATTGCGCCGACTAGACTTGTTTATTTACACGTGGCAATAGGTGAACTTTGCGTGAATGGCATACGACTATTAGCGGGTGATGCCCTAAAAATTAGTGATGTAAGCGCCCTGCTGATGAATGATGCTAAAGATGCAGAAATTTTATTGTTTGATATGCAAGCTTAAGTAGGCCTCATAAAAACATAAAGCCCAGTCATTACTGACTGGGCTTTATGTTTAATCGCAATAGTGTTGTTATTGAATATTGGTTTGTTGAATACCTGCTAACAACCACGAGTCATCAGCATTTTGTCGGTTTTTCTGAATATGCCAAATTTCATCTACATTTTCAGGGGCGCCATTATTTTCGCTTAACTGACCAGTAAAGCGCACGCTAGCAATTGTATAGTCGCCATCAGTGGCCACTTCTAGCAGTTCTGCATCAATAGCAATCACTTCGGTTTTTTGCACAACATTGCCGCGCTCTTGCATTTGCATAGAGATTTCGGCAAACACTTCTGGCGTCGTGTATTCACGCACATCGTTAATGTCTTTACGGTCATTGGCAGCTTGCAGGCGAATGAACGACATTTTTGCGTTGCGTAAAAAACTTTCTATTGGAAAATCTTGTGGCACATTACCCCTATTTAACAGGGTTGCACCACCGCCAAAAGCTTGCTCAGACGACGGTTGAGGTGTGCCATACGGCGCCCCACCCCCTGCATATTGCATACTGTTTTGTTGTGAATTTTTAAATTTTGAAATTAAAAACATGATGACGCCAGCAGCAAGTAGCGCCATTAAAATAGAACTCATTCCACCCCCAAATCCGCCCATGCCGCCACCGGCAAACATGGTCGCTAACCCTGCACCTATAGCCAACCCAGCTAATGGGCCCATCCATTTATTGCCGCTTGAGGCAGGCGCTGGTGCTGGCGCGGCAGTGGGTGCACGTTGTGCTTGTCTTTGTGGCATAGAGCGGCTTTTGCCAAAGCTGCTACCACCACCAAAACGTTTCGCTTCAGCTATCGTGGATAATAGGCTCATACAAGTTAAGGCCACTATTAGTACCATTAAAAATTTTCTCATGCGTTCCTCATTGAATTAAATTGTGGGCAAACATGCCGGCATCGCTATTTGTTAGTGGGGGCGTATTGTGAATATACAAGGGGGCTGATTAGCGCTGCACTTACAAAAGAACGTGTACTTTCAGTATTACTTATTATGCGCTCGCATAATCCTACCTTTTTCACGATCCCAATCACGCTCTTTTTCGGTATCACGTTTATCGTGTTGTTTTTTACCTTTGGCTAACCCAATTTCCACTTTAACGCGACCTTTAGAAAAATGTAAATCTAACGGTACGATGGTATAGCCAGAACGCTCAACTTTAGCGATTAATTTGATAATTTCTTCATTATGCAACAACAGCTTACGCGTGCGTATGGCATCTGGGCGAATATGCGTAGAGGCTGCGCCTAGCGGCGTGACGTGACAACCAATTAAATAAATTTCGCCACGCTGAATAATGACATAAGCCTCTTTGATATTCACGCGGTTGTCTCGAATAGCCTTAACCTCCCAGCCCTCTAAAACAACACCCGCCTCATACTTGTCTTCAATAAAGTAATCAAAAAAAGCTTTTTTATTTTGTGCAATGCTCATAAAACTAAATATTTCTTGGCGAATGACTTAAAATAACATTTTACCTTACTTCTGCACTTGTTCACTTTTAACACGGGTGTAGATTTAATTTGTCGTTATAAAGGCACGCATGGCACAGGTTCAGAAATCAGTTCTTATCAACCACTCGGCTAGCCGCATGTATGCGTTAGTCGATGACGTGACCAAGTACCCTGAGTTTTTACCTTGGTGTAGCGGTGCAGAAATAAGCAAGCAAGATGACATATCGACCATCGCCACCTTACACATTGCCTATCATGGCTTGCATCAAAAATTTACCACTGAAAACCATAAAAATTACCCCCGCGCGATGGACATCAAACTCAAAGATGGCCCATTCAAACATTTGGAAGGGGCTTGGCGTTTTATAGCGCTCAATGAAACTGCCTGTAAAATTGAATTTATGCTCAATTATGAGTTTGCTAATAGCCTATTAGAAAAAATGATCTCGCCTGTTTTTAGCCATATTGCGAATACTTTTGTGGATGGGTTTGTAGCGCGAGCAGATGTTGTGTACAAAGATAAGTTAAACATTAAATACTAGGATCTAAAATGAATAGCGGTGAGATGATTGTAGAAGTAGCTTACGCATTGCCTAATGAGCAACTCATTGTGCCAGTGAAGGTTACCACGGGTATCACAGCCGAACAGGCAATTCAATCCTCTGGCATATTGAATAAGTATCCAGAAATTGATTTAGCGATTAACAAAATTGGTATTTTTGGCAAGCTATCAAAATTAGACATGCCTTTGCGCCACCTAGACCGGGTTGAAATTTACCGTCCTTTAATTGCCGACCCTAAAGAAGTGCGTAAACAACGTGCTGCCGATGGCAAGGTGATGAAAAAAGGGGGCGGCGATGCCGCACATGAAGATTAAACACAATTCCATTGCTGTTATTTTTTACTCACAATTCTGATCAACGTCTTTTTGCGCTTGCGTCTTACCTTCACTAATATCAGCATCACTTAAAAAGTGTTTTTCACCTTTTTCATTGGTTTTTGCAATTCTGCCGCCATTGATGAAAGTCGCTAAATTTGATCTAGCTGCTTTACAGTTTTCTTGTTTAATCTTTAGGTTTGCTTGATTATCTTCTTCAGCTTTCTTGTCTTTTGCACGTTTTGCTGCAAGCTCTTCTTTAGTCAGCGGCGTTTTGTCAGCTTTCTTAGCTTCAGTAGCCTCTTTATCGGCAGTTGTTTTTTTAATCGTTGCCGCTTTATCTTTATTCATTTCAATGGTTGCATCCCCCTCAACCGCAGTCAAAGGCGCTAAACCGGTGGGTGTAACTATTTTTTTACCATACATCGCTTCTTGTTTAACATTAGAGGGAGGCTGCACGTCACTATAGCGCATCGACCCATCGCTATCTTTCCACTTATAAATTTCAGCCGTCGCGATGCTCGGTAACATCATGGCACACAGTAATAAAACGAGTAATTTCATGGCTAATCCTCACGCTTTTTTCAATAGATAGCTAACTAAAATTAATAGTATTGCCAGTTCAGGGTTCAAGCAAGCAATTTTCGCAACTCATGTCAGTGAATATCGTTAATCGTACATAAATTATTTAACCAACGTTACCTGTTCATATAAATAATGCTTTTGGAAATTTTCTGCGTCTAGCACTCGCGTGTTTGGCATGAAATCTGTATAATTTCGTTTTGGGTACAAGGATTTAGCATGCGTTTATTGCAACAAGCTCTCACATTTGATGATGTTTTATTAGTGCCAGCCTACTCTAACGT
>CANNEG010000076.1:0-6758 GCA_947503455.1 Betaproteobacteria bacterium | reverse complement strand
GCATTCATAATAGTATTAAAGTTGAGCTAGTAAAAAACGTTGCTGGCACGCCGATGCTTAAACTCATTTCTAATCAACCCATTAGTGATCCATACTTAGATTTGCTAATTCAAGTAGATTGGGCTACAGGGCGATTGCTACGTGAGTATACGGTGTTGCTAGATCCTCCTGGGTATAAACCTACTGATGATGTTGTCGACACACCTCTTATAGCATCTTCACAAAGTTTGCCGGCTAGTGTGATTGCTTCAAGTGCTAGCGAATCTAACAGTGTTATTGTTGGAGAACGATCTAGAGTAAAGAAAATAAGAAAATCTAAAGAACCTGTTCCACAAGATAACATTGCTGATGATAGTGAAGCACAAGCGCTAAGGACAAAGCGTGGCGACACATTGAGTTCACTTGCTAAGGAATTGCAAGTTGAGGGCGTTAGTTTGGATCAAATGCTGATTGGGTTGTATGAAAGTAATCAAGAAGCATTTTTTAGTAAAAATATGAATCGTTTAAAAGTGGGCCAGATTATTAAGGCGCCTACTAAAGAGAGACTTATCGCCATTAGTACGCTTGATGCTAAGCAAGCCGTGAGGTTGCATTCTGATAATTGGAATGCCTACCGTAATCATCTAGCTGGTTCGATTGCAGTTGCTTCGGCAACGACTGAAACAGAACAAAAACAGTCGTCATCTGGGAAAATCTCTCCGGCCGAGGATAAGGCAATGCCAACTAAAGTTGGGCCGCAGGATGTGGTTAAACTTTCGGCTGGTGTGAAGCCGGCAGATAAAAGCGCTGATGACAAAATGATTGCTTTGCAAGAAGAGGCCACAGCGCGTGAGAAATCTCTTAAAGAAGCTGAAGCACGTACGCTAGCACTAGAAAAACAAATTCAGGATATGCAAAAATTGCTGGCCTTGAAAAATCAATCAATGGCTAACTTACAGAAAAAATCTGCAACAGTCACTAAACCTCCACCAACACCACAACCTCAAGCAGAGCCAAGTATGCTTGGTAGTTTAATGAATTTAACTTTACTGAGTGGTGCGTTGATAGCAGGATTGCTGGTAGCTTCTTGGTTATTTTTACGCAACAAGCGCAGAAAAGAATCGGATACTTTTGGCAGTGGCATTATTGCTTCTGGCGATTTGCGTGTAAATACACAGCTTGGTCATGTCGCGGGGGAGGGGAACACATCAAATGCCAATGATGTAGATCCAATTGCAGAAGCAGAAGTTTACATGGCCTATGGTCGTGACACGCAAGCTGAAGATATATTGAAAGAGGCTATCTTGAAAGAGCCTACACTTTATGAGCGACATTTAAAGTTGTTGGAAATCTATGTGGCGCGCCCAGATTTATTAGCATTTGAAACAATTGCTAAAGACTTGCATAACACATTAGTGCCTAGCGATCCTGTATGGGTAAAAGTTGCTGAATTAGGGGCAAGTATTGACCCTGAAAATTCTTTATATGATCTAAGTTATGTTGCATTAGATGATGCGCCAGTAGATAAGGCGTTGGAGGCAACCGATTTTTCTGATGATGCAATCTCAAAGAGTAACGATTTAGATTTTTCAATGGATACAGGTTCAACAAAAATTCCTGAAGCAGAGAGCAATTTGGCGGAAGTGGTCGCAGATGCTGCTACTGACAATTTGATGGATTTTGATTTAGGTGATATTGCAGTTGAAGCCCCATTAGAGCCATTGGCAATGAGCCCCTCAAGTGAGCCCCCATCGATAGAGTCAGTGCAAGCAACGAATATTGAATCTCAGGAAGCCGTGCTTGATTTTTCCAGCATTACTGATGTTTCGCAAACTCAAACTTCTGATTTAGACATGGATTTAAATTCAAGTGTGGTTGAGGATGTCATTGCCGACGCTCAAGAATCTGATTCGAATAAAAATATTGCTGATGAGATTGCGTTTGATTTAGATTTTTCTATTGAACCACCCAATCAAGCTGTTGAAAATTTGGCAGAAGCGAATGCGTCAGAATTATCTTTTGAATTGCCACAGGCAGAAGAAACTACGATCAACACTGCTGAAGATAAGTCGCAATCTTCAGAGTTGGAAGCGAATAGATTTGATTTGTCATCGATCAGCTTTGATTTAGATGATACAGACAATGAATTGATTGAGGAGGCTCCTGCTAAGCAAAAAAAAACCAGCTCAGCTAAATCTAAAAAGGTCTTATTAGATTCTCCAGAAGTCGATGTTAAGTTAGATTTAGTTTTAGCTTATATTGATATGGGTGATAAAGAAGGGGCTCGTGAATTGCTAGCAGAGATAACCAAAGAAGGTGGTGCTAAGCAAAAATTGCGCGCACAAGAGTTATTGGATAGCTTAGCTTAATTGCTTTAAGCTATTGAAAGCCGAGCTAGACGCTCGGCTTTTTAATTTTATTCATCATTTAATTTTATTCATTCATGCATCCATTTGTAAAAATACTATTATTTATATTCATATTGTTGCTCATGAATTTTATGGGGCATCAATCAATATGGTTCTTATGTATTTTTGTTAGTATGTTTGCAGCAAGGTTGCATAGTAAAAACTTTTTACGTGCAGTTAAGCGCATGCGCTGGTTATTTATTTCCATATTCATCATTTATGCCTTTGGCACCCCTGGAGAATATATACAGGGGTTTCCAGACAGCTTTTCACCTACCTTTGAAGGTGTAGCGTTCGGTATTTTGCAGATAGCAAGGCTGTTAATTGCGATAGCTAGCCTGAGTATATTATTTGCAACCAGCTCAAAAGAAAGTTTAATGACTGGGTTATATATGTTGCTTTCGCCACTTAACTATATTGGTTGTAATGTTCAGCGATTTACCGCTAGACTCTTGTTGACGTTGGATTATGTGGATGAATTAGCCGTTAACAACGAATTAAAGTTTAATTTCTATCGCTTAGATGAATTGCATGCTGCAGGAGATCATTTGCCAATAGAAAAAATTATTGTTTTGCAACAACCATCATTTAAGCGATTGGATCAGATAGTTATCATCACAATTATTCTTACCGTACTGGTTTTATGTATACCTGATAATTTAATGTCACTTAAGTTAATGCTATGAAAATTGCATTAGGTTTAACTTACGATGGATCTAGTTTCTGTGGCTGGCAAAGCCAGCCATCATCTTGCGGTATTCAAGATGCATTGGAGCTGGCGATTGCTAATATAGCCCAGCACCAGATTAGAGTCCATGCTGCTGGACGCACGGATGCTGGCGTGCACGCAACTGGCCAAGTGGTTCATTTTGAAACGGATAGCATTAGACCTACTACGGCTTGGGTGCGTGGAGTAAATGCCTATTTGCCAGATACTATTCGGATCGAATGGGCGCTTGAGGTGAATGTGGAATTCCATGCAAGATTTTCAGCATATGAGCGTAGTTATCAATATCTGCTGTATAACGCGCCAGTTGCTTCTGCCTTAATGGCCGCTAAAGCTGGGTGGTTTCATTTACCGCTTAATTTATCAGCTATGTCTGAAGCCGCCAGCTTCTTGCTAGGCGAGCATGATTTCAGTGCCTTTAGGGCTTCAGAGTGTCAAGCAAAGACTGCAGTTCGGCATTTAAAAAAAGTGGAAGTGAGGGCTGTTGGTAAGTATTTCATTTTTGATTTTTCTGCCAATGCATTCCTGCAGCATCAGGTGCGTAATATGATAGGAGCATTAATTTATATAGGAAAAGGCGCTTACTCGCCAGTTTATATGAAGGAGCTGCTAGAAAGGCGTGATAGGAATTTATCACCCCCTACTTTTTCACCTAATGGTTTATATCTAACAGCAGTTAAATATGATGAGAAGTGGAACTTACCAATAGCTAATTCAGACGCTGAATCCATTCACCTATTCATTTAAGCGTTACAATAGCACTTCGTTCGCAATCGTCAATTACATAGGTTATCTTGAGAATTATTCATTGAGAGTTAGAGTTAAAATTTGTGGTATTACACGTGTAGAAGATGCCTTAAATGCGGTTGCATTAGGGGCTGATGCTATTGGCTTGGTATTTTATGAAGGCAGTCCACGTAATGTGAGTATTAGTCAGGCTATGGAAATAACGAATCGAATCCCAGCGTTTGTTAGTGTTGTTGGATTATTCGTGAATGCGGAGCCTAGTTTTATTCATGAGGTTGTTTCTAAGGTTAGATTGGACCTTTTGCAGTTTCATGGCGATGAAAGTCCGGAAGAATGTGCTGCATTTTTACATCCTTTTATCAAAGCAATAAGAGTGAAGTCGGATACAAACTTGGTACAATGTGCAGATGACTTTTCTGCAGCAAAAGCATTATTGCTAGACGCTTATACTGAGGGTGTTGCGGGTGGTACAGGTCAAGTTTTTGATTGGAATTTAATTCCAAAAAAATTAGCTAAACCAGTAATATTGGCGGGTGGACTCACTTCCGATAATGTTGCGCAAGCGATTGGTCAGGTAAGGCCTTATGCAGTGGACGTGAGTGGCGGCGTTGAGGCTTCAAAAGGAATTAAAGATGCAGCGAAAATCGCTACATTTATGCAACAAGTTTATAGTAATTAGGTCTGAGTTTAGGCTATGCAAATAATAATTGTGGGGAAGTAAAAATGCAGCTTTATGATATGCCAGATGCACGTGGGCATTTTGGGCAATATGGTGGAACGTTTGTTGCGGAGACATTGGTTGAGGCGTTAGAAGAGTTACGTCTAATGTACGAAAAATACCAGCATGACCCAGTATTTTTAGCAGAATATGCTTATGATTTGAAACATTTTGTTGGTAGGCCAAGCCCAATTTATCACGCCAAGCGCTTATCAGACAAAGTGGGTGGCGCGCAGATTTATCTGAAACGTGAAGATTTGAATCACACCGGTGCACATAAAATTAATAACACGATTGGACAAGCGCTTCTTGCTAAACGCATGGGAAAGCCACGTGTAATCGCGGAAACTGGGGCAGGGCAGCATGGTGTTGCAACGGCTACCATAGCCGCACGTTTAGGGTTGGAGTGTGTGGTCTATATGGGTAGCGAGGATGTTAAGCGTCAAGCACCCAATGTATTTAGAATGAAGTTATTAGGCGCAACTGTTGTCCCAGTTGAAAGTGGCTCTAAAACGCTAAAAGATGCACTCAATGAAGCGATGCGCGATTGGGTTACCAACGTCCACAACACTTTTTATATTATTGGTACTGTCGCTGGCCCCCACCCCTATCCTATGATGGTACGTGATTTCCAAGCCGTGATTGGTATCGAAGCTAAAGAGCAAATGATTGAAATGGTTGGTCGTCAACCTGATGCTGTCGTTGCCTGTGTTGGTGGCGGCTCGAATGCGATGGGTATTTTTTACCCTTATATCGATGTGCCAAATGTTCGGTTAATTGGTGTGGAGGCTGCAGGGCTTGGTATGGAAACTGGCAAACATGCAGCGCCATTAACAGCGAATAGCCCAGTTGGTGTATTGCATGGCAATCGTACCTATTTAATGCAAGATAATGATGGCAATATTATTGAAACACACTCAATATCAGCTGGTTTAGACTATCCGGGTGTAGGTCCTGAGCATGCATGGTTGAAAGACATTAAGCGTGCGGAATATGTGGCGGTGACTGATGATGAGGCAATGGCCGCTTTCCATAATCTATGTCGTACGGAAGGTATTATTCCTGCCTTGGAATCAAGCCACGCATTGGCTTATGCGGAAAAGTTAGCTAAAACTATGAGTAAAGATAAGATTGTTTTAGTAAACTTATCCGGCCGTGGAGATAAAGATATTAATACGGTGGCTAAGCTTGCTAACATTACTTTATAAATGAGAGTACTTATAGTAGAAGCACTCCGATTAACTAATAAATTATAAGTACAATTAAACTCAATTATGTCTAGAATTCAATCCGTCTTTGCAACACTTAAGCAACAAAGTAAAACAGCCTTAATTCCATATATTACAGCAGGAGATCCTCATCCTAAGTTCACTGTAAGTTTGATGCATACTTTAGTTGAGAATGGCGCCGATATGATAGAGCTGGGCGTTCCTTTTTCAGACCCTATGGCGGATGGTCCGGTAATTCAGCGCGCAAGTGAGCGTGCTTTGTTACATAAAGTTGGTTTAACTGCAGTACTTGAAATGGTTAAAACGTTTCGTGAAACTGATCAAAATACGCCTATTATATTGATGGGGTATGCTAACCCCATAGAAGCAATTGGTGCCGTTGCATTTGCAGATCGTGCGAAGGCGGCTGATGTAGATGGCGTCATTACTGTGGATTATCCACCAGAAGAATGTGGTGAGTTTGTCAAAGAGTTGCGTGCACGTGATATCGACCCAGTATTCTTATTATCACCGACTACGGAGCCTAAGCGTGTCGAATTGATTGTGAATCAAGCAAGTGGTTTTGTGTATTATGTGTCACTTAAAGGTGTTACTGGTGCGGCTAATTTAGATATTGTTGAAGTTGCCGCTCGAGTGGCGTCGATTCGCCAGCAAACTAATTTACCTGTGGGTGTTGGTTTCGGTATTCGCGATGCGGCAACTGCAAAAGCAACCGCTGCAATTGCTGATGCGGTAGTAATCGGCAGTCGAATGGTATTAGCAATTGAAGCTTCTAATGAGGGTAACTTGCTGAGTAATGTAGCCACATTAATGGCTGAACTAAAAACAGCGGTTGATGCTGCTTAATTACTAAGAATGTGCTGAAAAGGAAAGTCAGATGAGTTGGTTAAATAAATTACCGCAAAAAATTAAACGCGTCGTAGGGCGTGATAAAAAAACCGTACCTGAAG
>CANNEG010000075.1:0-6819 GCA_947503455.1 Betaproteobacteria bacterium | reverse complement strand
TGATGACAAGCTCCATCTTTTTATGTTTTCAGGCATAGAAATCACTCAATTAATTTTAAATAATTTTATCATCCTAATAGCTTTGTAAGCTTTAATTCAGATCAACAATAAAAAAATACGTCCTAATCACCAAAGTCTGCTTTGGGTCGATAGTTCAGATTTTGTGCGTCTGCTATCCGTAATTCGAGTAAGTAAATTTAACTAACGCAATTTTATAGAAAAATTCGAATATATCTTATTAATTAATAAGTAAATTAGTCAACAGCGTAGTAACACCCTGCCATAATAAAAAAGCCGACGTTAAGTCGGCTTTTTTATTACTTGAATGACTCGATTGACTTAGTCTCTACTACCCATCAAGCCCATCAGCAGTTGTAATAAGCTGGTAAAGAGATTGTAGATACTCATATAAAGACTTAATGTTGCCATCACATAATTGGTTTCACCGCCATTCACAATACGGCTTACGTCATACAAAATAAATCCTGAGAACAAAATCACACCAATGGCTGATAACGCAAGCGTCATGGCAGGAATTTGTAAGAAAATATTAGCCAAAGAAGCGACTATTAATAGAATAATACCCACTAATAAGAATTTGCCCATAAAGCTAAAATCTTTTTTAGTCGTCGTTGCAATGCCTGCCAATGTTAAAAAGATAATGCCCGTGCCACCTGCTGCTAAACCGACAATTTGCGCACCATTACGTAAATGCAGGGCATGCTGCAAAATTGGCCCTAACATTAAGCCCAATAGAAATGTTAACCCTAACAATAACACCACACCAATACTGCTATTACGGTTAGCTGTTACCGCGGCAAACATACCATATAGCACAACCATTGCACCAATCGCAAAAATAAATGGATGTTGTGCAGCAAAAGCGAAATTCATACTCATGCCAATGAACGCGCCAATCACCGTTGGAATTAGCGTTAAGCCTAATAAGGCATAGGTGTTACGCAA
Organism: Betaproteobacteria bacterium; assembly: GCA_947503455.1. GTDB lineage: Bacteria > Pseudomonadota > Gammaproteobacteria > Burkholderiales > Methylophilaceae > Methylotenera. The sequence goes on along the minus strand of CANNEG010000075.1, from coordinate 5,853 downwards.
GACCTTATTGGTCACTTGCTGAGCGGATTCTGAACGACCTAATACTGGGGTGTTATCAAACATTGTTTAATTCCTTTAAATAATAAAAACACTGCATTGGTAAGATAGCGACTAATCGAATAAGTTTCAAGTGGTAAATTGTTACAAATTGCACATTACTTTAAGTGCAATCAACCAAACAACTCCCCTTCTATCAACCCAACTTGGGCAACTTGATGCACGGCATGTACGAATTCAGCACTTTCATGCAGCGCATTTAAGCTTGGCGGATGCTTTTGACCATGCATACGCGCCAGTCGTGCAATGCTTTGTGCAGATATAGTCCATTGAAGATTGGCGAGTAACTCATCTTGCATTACTGGTTGATTACAAAGTAAAACCATGTCGCAACCTGCATTTAAAGCCGCTAATGCACGGGCGGTCACATCACCTCCGGCGCTTGCCGCCTCCATACTTAGATCATCACTGAAAATAACGCCATTAAACCCTAAACGTTCACGAAGTATTTTTTGTAACCATCGCGGTGAAAAACCTGCCGGCTTATCATCCACCTTAGGATATATGACATGCGCCGGCATAATCGCCTGTATGCCATCGTCGATTAGCATTCTAAAAGGCTGCATGTCGTTTTGAGCAATTTGATCAAATTCACGGTCATCGACTGGCATGCTCACGTGCGAATCGGCCACTACAAAACCATGTCCAGGAAAATGCTTGCCTACCGCAGACATCCCGCCTTTCTTGAGGCCTTGCATAAGTGCAAAAGCCAAATCATTAATCGCTTTTGGCTCTAAATGAAAAGCACGATCACCAATCACCAAACTATCGCCATAATCCATATCCAAGACTGGCGTAAAACTAAAATCCACCCCATGTGCACGCAATTCAGCGGCCAAAACCCAACCTGCCTCTGTTGCTAATTCTTTGGCTTTTTTAGGATTCTTATCCCAAATCTTACCAAACTCACGCATGGGAGGGATTTTAGTAAAGCCTTCCCTAAAACGCTGTACACGACCCCCTTCATGATCAACAGCAATCAACAATGGTGGATAACGCACTGCATGAATACTTGCCGTGAGCGCATTGAGTTGGGCATTATTAATAAAATTACGTTTAAATAAAATCACGCCGCCTACTAGCGGATGTTGTAAACGGCGAATGTCGTCAGCAGTAAGCTCTGTGCCAACAACATCTAACATAATTGGGCCTAATGACATGTTGTACCTTTAATCATTTATTGAATTACTGATAGTCACTATTTTATTTTTCGGTTCTAACATCAAGCTGATCACGCAGATAATCTCCACCTAGATTAATGGCTAAAATCAAACTCATCAAGCTTAGTCCAACGACCAACACATAATGCGGTGCAACCAACATATATCTTACACCATCACGTAGCATGGCGCCCCAAGAGGCATTAGGTGCCTGAATGCCTAACCCTAAAAATGACAAACTCGCCTCAGCAATCATGACGCTGGCTAAACTATAAGTGGCTTCCACAACTAGAATGGAACCTAATAAAGGCAAAATATGTTTAACAATTAACCTTGGCACAGAGGCCCCTAGCGACTCTGCTGCTTGAACGTGTTGTCGATTGCGCAAGCTCAATGCCTGTCCACGCGTTAAGCGCGCATAACTTACCCATCCAGTAATACATAGCGCAATCATCAAATTAGCCAACCCCGGACCTAATACTGCAGCAAAAGCAATAGCGAGCAAAATGCCAGGAAATGCTAAAAAAATGTCTGTCACTTGCATCAATATTTGATCAACTTTTCCACCATAAAACCCAGCAATAAGCCCAATAAGAACACCCATTGCCATCGTGATAATCGTCACCACGGTTGCTACTACAAATGAAACTTCTACGCCACGTAATAACCTCGCTAAAATACTGCGCCCAAAATCATCCGCCCCTAATAAGTGAATGCTATTAGGTAAGCTCAGAATTGCATTCAAATCAATCTGATTAGGATTGAGTTGGAATAATCGGCCTGCCAATACGGCAATAAGCCAAAAAACTAAAATCATAAAAGATAGTTTTTTTATCATCATTAATCTGCAAACTTGACCCGCGGATCAGCGAGTCGATACAGTATATCGGTCAACAAATTAACCAAGACATAGCTCAGCGCTACCACCAAAACACAGGCTTGCGTAACTGGATAATCGCGTTTTTCAATACTCTCTACCAATAAACGGCCGATGCCATCCCAACTGAAAATTGTTTCGGTAATCACCGTGCCGGCTAACAAGCTACCCATTTGCAAACCTACAATAGTAATAATAGGTAAAAGTGCAGCACGTAAGGCATGTCTAACAATCACATTAGACTCCGTCAACCCCTTAGCACGTGCCGTACGAATGTAGTCATCACTCAATACTTCAAGCAAGCTAGTACGGGTCATACGAGTGAGTATTGCGCTTAAGCCAAAACCTAAGGTTAAGGCTGGCAGGATAATTGAAGTATTTGACTCCATGCCACTCACAGGCAACCAACCAAGCCACACAGCAAATATCAGCATCAACATGGGCCCTAGCCAAAAAGCAGGCATGGCTGATAATCTTACAGAGACCAGCGTCACAATTAAATCTTGCCACTTACCCGCTTTAAGTGCCGCATAAATCCCCATTGGAATGCCAATACTCAGCCCAATAAGCAATGACAGAAAGGCTAATTTCAAGGTTGCAGGGTAACGTGTTTTAATGAGTTCAATAATCGGTGTTTTAGTATGTATCGATTGACCAAAATCGGCATGGGCAAGCTTATTCAGATAATGACCAAACTGATAAATGATGGGTTGATTTAACCCCAAATCATCGCGTAATACTGCACGATCTGCCAAACTGGCAGACTCGCCTAGCATAACCTCGACCGGGTCACCTGGTACCAAATGTATCAGCAGAAAAGTAAGTAGCAATACCCCAAAAATGACAATGCAAAATCCAGTAAAACGTCTAATCATTATGAATCAAAACCGTCGTTCCAACTTCAACTGAGTCAAACAGCGCAATGACATCAGCGTTGCGCATGCGGATACAGCCATGCGAGCCAATTTCTCCCATTTTGCTGCTCTCTGGCGAGCCATGTATATAAATGTAACGTTGCATGGTGTCGACATTACCCAAGCGATTAACACCCAGCTCTGTACCAGATAACCATAAAATTCGAGTTAATATCCAATCTCGTGTCGGGAATTCTGCCATTAATGCTGGGGTGCATATCTCACCCGTTGCCCTGCGCCCGACGAACACAGTATTCACTTCTGCATTTTCGCCAATTTTAGCCCGCACAATATGCTGACCAAGCGGCGTACAACCGCTATTTTTCTGGCAGCCAGCGCCATTAGCGGCACTAGAAATGCTGTAAGTAGCTTCTACCCCACCGAGATTATCGTATAGGGTTAAGGTTTGTCGTAGAAGTGAAATTTCAATGTGCATATCTGCTTATTGTAGCCAAATCATCCCAATTACCATCAGGTTTAGGTGAAAAATTATGAATCTCTTTACGCATAGCCGCAAACTGCCCTTCATACCACAACGGAATATAAGGTAACTGACTATGAATGCGCGCTGTTGCTGCTTGCCAATTCTCGTCTAGCAATAACTGATCTAATGCACTATCGGCATATCTTCCGCGATTAAATCCATTAGGTGGAATACTGTTTGAGCCAAACGCTTTGTCATAGATTTCTGGGGTTTTAATGCCAACCCATGTCAACCCATATAACTGAAAATTACCTTGTTTAACGTCTTCAAAAAAAGTACCCCAATCTAAGCTTCGTATTTCAAGGGCTATGCCTGCAGGTAACATTTGTGCTTGCATAATAGTGGCAAAGCGCACGCGTTGCGCATCAGTGGATGTTTTATACACCAGCTTCAGCGGTAGCTTTATGCCAGCCTCTATCAATAATTGCTTTGCTAACGCTGGCTTATATTCATAAATAGGTAAGGAATGCTCATTGGTATAATGCTCCGGCGGCAATATTGCGCTGGCCACACGGGTATTGAGTACCATCACTTTTTGAATAATCGCATCACGGTCAATCGCATGTGCAATTGCTTGTCGCACTTTTAAATTTTTCAGTACAGGGTCTTGCATATTGAGGCCAAGATATGAAAAATTAGCGCCTCTATTCGTTTTAACTACCACATCCGGCTTTGTTTGCAGATATTTTACCAATTCTGGTGGTAATTCTCCTTGCAATACATCTGCCTCTCCATGCAAAAGCTTGAGCACCCTTACAGTAGGGTCTTTCACTTCTAACAAACTAATCTTTTGACCATCACTCACTCGCACTAGGTTTAATTGGTTATGCCAAGCCACTAACTTTAATGGACCGTTACCTATGGGGCCGTGAGAGAAATCGTGATTCATTGCAATGAGTTTTGCCGGCAAAATGCCAATAATTAATTTTGCAGGAAAATGACTATCTTGCTGTTTTAAGTGAAACACCACAGTACGATCATCAGTCACGATGATATTTTTAATATTGTCGAACTCTGCAGTATGTGGTGAGTCTTTTAGTAAGGTAAATGAGTCATAGGTCGCTTTTACATCATGGGCTGTCAAAAGCGTTTGCACAGAGCTCGGTACGTGATGGAATGGTGCACAATTTTTTTTGAGGGTAAAATGATATTCTGTTGGACTTATTGTTACCCAAGTAGCTAAACTAGGTGTAGGTTTGGATTGTGCATCAAAATCTACCAAACTTTGATAAATGAGTCGATTAACTCGCTCTGAGGCAGCATCAGTTGCGTAGCGTGGGTCTAAATTGAGTGGCGCTTGGCCAATGGCAAAAATAATGTCGCGGTTGACTTGAGTGATGGTGCTTTTCTGACCACACGAACTAGCTGTAGCCAATAGTAAAATTAAAAAAAATGCGGTGAACCCATTAAATACTTTCATAGCACTTAATTTTACTAGAATATCAACCGACTTATTGGGTATTATTAAGCGATAAGTCTTATGGAAATCTTAAATTCAAATAAATTTTAACGAAAATCACAATTATCTTAATATCTTTTGATATATATCAATTGGACTATTGAAAAAGTGCGACAAAATGTCACGTGTGAAACTCACAAAAGAATTATCAATGAGTACTATGGGGGGAATCAAATGCAAGACCTAAATGTAAAATCAACCACGTATGAGGATGGAGTCATACGGCAATTCTCAATCATGGCCGTGGTTTGGGGTGTGGTGGGTATGTTGGTCGGTGTGGTTATCGCCGCACAACTTGTCTGGCCAGAACTTAATCTCGGCTTACCTTGGACCAGCTTCGGACGTTTACGTCCACTACATACGAATGCAGTGATTTTTGCATTTGGTGGCTGTACCTTATTTGCCACCTCTTATTATGTCGTGCAGCGCACCTGTCAAACTAAGTTGTTTATGCCTAAGCTTGCTAGCTTTACTTTTTGGGCTTGGCAACTTGTCATCCTTTCTGCGGCAGTTTCACTACCTTTAGGCTTTACGCAAGGTAAAGAGTACGCTGAATTAGAATGGCCAATTGACTTGCTGATTGCAGTGACTTGGGTATGTTATGCCGTTGTGTTCTTTGGTACTGTCGGCACACGTAAAGTAAAACATATTTATGTGGCTAACTGGTTCTTTGGCGCATTCATTATTACTGTTGCCTTACTTCACATTGTGAATAGTGCAGCGATTCCTGCTGAGTTCATGAAATCTTACTCAGCCTACGCTGGTGTACAAGATGCCATGGTGCAATGGTGGTATGGTCATAACGCGGTAGGTTTCTTCTTAACTGCTGGATTCTTAGGCATTATGTATTACTTTGTACCTAAGCAAGCAGGTCGCCCTGTTTACTCATACAGCTTGTCTAT
>CANNEG010000074.1:0-6820 GCA_947503455.1 Betaproteobacteria bacterium | reverse complement strand
TGTTTTTCAGTCATTGGCGCAATCGTCTGCCAAATCTCTTCAGTAATAAATGGCATGATGGGGTGGGCTAAACGTAGAATAGTTTCTAGCACACGCAACAAAGTTCTGCGTGTTGCACGTTTTTCAGCATCATCGCCATTTTGAATTTGCACTTTAGCTAACTCTAAATACCAATCACAGTACTCATCCCAGACAAATTCATAGATTGCTTTTGCTGCTAAATCAAAACGATAATCTTCAAACGCACGTTCTACTTCAGCTTCGGTGCGTTGCAATATGCTCACGATCCAACGATCAGCTTGCGAAAACTTCCGACCGCCAGCATGACAACTAGCTGCATCAAAACCATTATCCTGACCTTCAGTGTTCATCAATACAAAGCGCGTGGCATTCCAAAGTTTATTGCAAAAATTACGATAACCATCACAACGTTGTAAATCGAACTTAATATCACGGCCTGGTGAAGCCAATGCCGCAAAGGTAAAACGCAAAGCATCCGTGCCATAAGACGCAATGCCTTCAGGAAATTCTTTACGTGTACGCTTTTCAATCTGTTCCGCTTGTTTCGGGTTCATTAAACCAGTCGTGCGTTTTTTAATTAAATCATCCAACGAAATACCATCAATCAAATCAATTGGATCGAGTACATTGCCTTTAGACTTACTCATCTTTTGACCTTCGGCATCACGAATCAAACCATGTACGTACACATGCTTGAATGGAATTTTTCCGGCAATGTGCGTCGTCATCATGACCATACGCGCTACCCAAAAGAAAATAATGTCAAAACCTGTGACCAGTACGCTAGATGGCAGATATTGTTGTAAGGCAATATTGGCTGCATCTGTGGCTTCATCGCCAGTCCAATCTAGTGTTGAGAATGGCCATAAAGCAGATGAATACCATGTATCTAGAACATCATTGTCACGTTTAAGATTACCCGTATAGCCATCTTTGGCTGCAATCTTTTTAGCCTCAGCTTCATCATGCGCAACATACACTTTACCTGCATCAGAATACCAAGCTGGGATTTGGTGACCCCACCATAGCTGGCGAGAGATACACCAATCTTGGATATTATTCAGCCATTGGTTATAAGTGTTTACCCAATTCTCCGGATAGAACTTAATTTCCCCACTAGCAACAACATCTAATGCTTTTTGGGTAATTGATTTTCCATCAGCGGCGGGTTTGCTCATGGCAACAAACCATTGGTCCGTTAGCATAGGTTCAATTACCACGCCGGTACGGTCGCCACGCGGCACTTTAAGTTTATGCTTATCAGTTTTAACTAAATAACCTTGGGCATCTAAATCAGCTACCACTTGTTTGCGTGCTACAAAACGCTCTAAACCTTGATACTGCAATGGTGCGGCGTCATTCACAAAGCCATCTAAATTCAAAATACCTATAATCGGCAATTGGTGACGCTGCCCAACCGCATAGTCATTAAAATCATGGGCTGGCGTTACTTTTACGACACCTGTACCAAACGCTTTATCTACATAATCATCAGCAATAATCGGAATTTCACGGTCGCATAAAGGGAGTTTTACTTGTTGGCCAATCAGGTGCTGATAACGTTCATCTTCAGGATGCACCATTACCGCCACATCACCCAACATAGTTTCTGGACGTGTTGTCGCTACCGTTAAGTGCCCCGAACCATCAGCTAGCGGATAATTGATGTGCCACATTGAGCCATCTTCTTCTTCCTGCACTACTTCTAGGTCAGATACTGCTGTACCTAATTTCACATCCCAATTTACTAAACGTTTACCACGATAAATCAGACCTTCGTTATACAACTGCACAAAAGACTGGGTAACCGTTTTATTCAAGCCTTCATCCATGGTGAAACGCTCGCGACTCCAATCTGGCGAGGTGCCTAATCGACGCATTTGCTTGGTGATGGTGCCGCCTGAATATTCTTTCCATTCCCAAACTTTTTCTAAGAATTTTTCACGGCCCAAATCATGGCGCGATACGCCTGCTGCATCTAATTGACGTTCGACCACAATCTGCGTAGCAATCCCCGCATGGTCTGTACCCGGTTGCCATAGGGTGTTATCACCACGCATGCGGTGATAACGGGTGAGTGTATCCATCAAAGTTTGATTAAAGCCGTGACCCATATGCAAAGTACCCGTGACATTGGGTGGTGGCAGCAAAATACAAAAGTTATCTTTGACTTCTGAATTTAAGCCTGCAGCGTAATAACCGTTGCTCTCCCAAAATTGATACCAATGACTTTCAATGGTTTTGGGGTCGAACGACTTAGCGAGCTCTTTAATTACAGGCGGATGTAGGGGGGTATTATTAATTGTCATAGATGCTATTTTAACACAGGCTAAGCACAGTGTTTTCTATCCTACACACTGTTAACCCATCATAATTTTTCTGAAAAGTGCTAAGATACTTTCAGTCAGAAAATATTTTTTCTTATCGGGGATAAGCATGATTGAAGCAATGTGGTTATGGGGAGCGATAGGCATTATTTTACTTGCTGTAGAGATGACAACAGGTACATTTTACGTTTTGTGGTTTGGCATTGCGGCACTATGCGTGGCAGTGGCAATGGCACTGCTACCAAATCTATCACATGCTTTACAATTTGCAATGTTTGCAGCGTTATCATTAGGTTCGTTAGCAATATGGCGAGGTTATTATAAAAAAACGTCTACTGACTCACGCGTTGGGCAGGCACAAGGCGAAGAAATAGGCCGAGTAGGTATTGTCACCCAAGCATGTGGCCCAACCAAAATTGGTCAGATTAAATTCACTCAAGGCTTAATGGGTAGTCGAGAATGGGCTGCCGTTTCAAACGAAACGAGTGAGGTGGACAGCCATGCAACCGTGACCGCGGTTGAAGGTAATGCTTTAAGGATTTCAAAAACCGTTTAACTTTTAGGAAATAACCATGACAGAATTTAGTTTTGTACTGATATTTGTAGTAATTATCGCCATCATCAAAGGGGTGCGTATTGTGCCCCAAGGCGAGGAATGGGTTGTTGAACGCCTAGGAAAATTTGCGGGCGTACTCACGCCTGGCCTGCATGTTATCAACCCTTTATTCACCAAAGTAAGCTATAAAGTCACCACCAAAGACATCATTTTAGATGTGCCCGAACAAGAGGTCATTACCCGTGACAACGCAGTCATTTTAGCCAATGCCATTGCCTTTATTAAAGTCTCCAACATTGAACGTGCTGTTTACGGCATTGAAAATTTCCGTGAAGCAATGCGCAACATGGTACAAACTAGCTTGCGCTCCATCATTGGTGGCATGGATCTTAACCAAGCACTCACCTCACGTGACCGCATTAAAGCCGAACTAAAATCGGCCATTGCAGATGAAGCTCTCGACTGGGGGTTAACTGTTAAATCAGTGGAGATTCAAGACATCAAACCATCGTCTAACATGCAAGATGCCATGGAAAGACAGGCTGCAGCAGAACGTGAACGTGTGGCCATAGTAACGGAAGCTGAAGGGGCTAAACAATCCCTTATCTTAAATGCTGAAGCACGTTTAGAAGCAGCGCGCAAAGATGCTGAAGCACAAATGGTAGCCGCAAAAGCCTCTGCAGAATCAATTAAATTTATTACCGAAGCAGTAAAAGAAAATAATGCTTCAGCTATGTTTTTATTAGGTGACCGCTACATTACCGCTTTACAAAAAATTTCCGCCTCTGAAAACAGTAAAATTGTGATAATGCCAGGCGACTTAGTAGGTGCGGTAAAAAGTCTGGTGGGTGGTAAATAGTCACTTCCCCTGCTAAGAAAAGTCTTAAACACCACAAACGGTACAAGCTGGGTCTTTGCCCAGCTTGATTGTTCGCCATTCCATTGCAAGCGCATCTAACAGCAACAAACGTCCCTGCAAACTCTCACCAATATCCATTAATAACTTTAATGCTTCTGCGGCTTGGGTCGTACCAATCATACCGACGAGCGGCGCAAATACGCCATTCGTGACGCAGCGCATTTCATTGTCTTCACCCGACGTTGCACTCGTATCTGGAAATAAACAGTGGTAACACGGGCTTGTGGCATGACGCATATCGTACACCGTGATTTGCCCTTCAAAGCCTATGGCTGCACCTGACACTAACGGCTTCCTTAACTGAACACATAATCTATTTAAAGTGTATCGCGTGGCAAAGTTATCACTGCAATCAATCACCACATCCGCCTGTGAAATGAGCGCTGAAAACTCACTTTCTGTTGATTTTTGCTGTATCGTTTGTACGACTGTTTCGGGGTTAATTTCATAAATGGTTTGTTGTGCAGAAACTGCTTTATTAATGCCTACACTTTGCGTGGTATGAATAATTTGCCGTTGTAAATTGGTTAAATCCACCACATCAAAATCACAAATCGTTAACGTACCTAGCCCGCTAGCGGCCAAATATAAAGCTACCGGTGACCCCAAGCCGCCAGCTCCCACGAGAAGCGCATGGCTATTCACTAGCTTCTCTTGGCCCTCATAACTAATTTGCGGCAACAAAATGTGCCGACTGTAGCGTAGTAGTTGGTTGTCGTTCATGAGTTAAGGTAATTGATTCGCTTGAACCAGTCGGCTGAAAATACTATTAGGAGAAATCCATTCAACAATATCGTCAAACTCACCATTAGCTGCCCCAGCCGCATAAGGTTCATGGCTGATAAAGGCTGCGTCATTGTTAAGATTAGCCTGCTCATCAATGCCAGCCCCAGCAGGAATAGCCTTGAAATTTTTGCCAGTCGAGTACACAACCAAGACGGCTGTTTCCGTCAGCCGTGATGTAACATTTTGACAGGCTGCTCGTACGGTGATGTTGCTAGCCGTGTTGCATATTGATAATAAAGTTTGATTAGCTGTTATTACTACAGGTACTGTTGCCGATTCAACTTGGTTGGACAGCCAAGACATTCCACAACTAGGACATCCTCCAGAGTTTGCATTTTTCATACCGTTTGAATTAGTAAAAACAGAAGCCGCCCCCGGCGTATCTCTGACATCTGCAATGGCATAACGAACTGGGTTATTCCAACCATCAAGCACATATCCATAGGTATCAGTTGGTGTAAGACCCAAAGTCACGCCTGGCACGTATCCATTCAAATAATTAGTGCAAGCAACGCCCGTTGACGCATTAGAGGGGGATTCAACTGCTGTAATTGGTAGCGTTGGAGGAGTTGTTTGTTGAAGAGCTGGGCAAGGAAACCTACCGTTAGCCATGGCATAGCCCAGCAATGCTTCTTTAACGTTATTAATCGTATTTCTTGTTTCATTAAATTTTTGCTGCTCAACCTGAGCGCTTAAAGTGCTCAATATGCCGCCAATAGCTAAACCAACAATCACAAGCACGATGGCCACTTCAACCAAAGTAAACGCTTTTTGAGATATTTGATTTGAATGGGTCTGCATTTTATTTATGGCGCAACGATGAACATTTGATCATTATAAAGTGAACCTCTAGGTGAGTTAACTTTATCATAACTTGTATCGAGATCGGTATTTTCTGTGCTATCTAAATAATTATTAACAGCATTGCAAGATGGTCTAATTTGATTGGCCCCTTTAGATTGTGGAAAAGGTGCGACTCCAGGAGCTATAGGTTTGCCTGCTGTGATAAGTAAAGCTTCAATTCCCGCTCTAGCTCCAACGCTCATTAAGCTGGGAGAAAATGATATCGAGCTCGTTCCAGCTAGACTTGCCGCATTAGATAGTACTAATGCAGTAGAGCTAGTTATTGAAGATACGGTTGTCCCCGCTGGAATTCCGCTCCCTGTTACGGCCCATCCTGTAGATACCGCACTAAAGCTTCCAGTTGTCGTGAGTATTGTATTGCCCAATTTAGTACATGACATATGTACTGGTGGGGCTTGATAATAAAGGTAGTCCTGCCAGTTATTTGCTTTAAACCAAGATGGCAAGAAAGAATCAAATGCCGCATCACTATTAGAATAAGAAGCCGCCGTGCCATTTATCGAATTACAAGTTACTCTAGCAGTGTTGGTGTTGGTAATAGGGCATCCTGAACTATTTTGTGCAATTGAAGCCACACTACAGCCTCCAGTACCAAACGTAAGCTTTCCGTCTCTGATACGGATATCACCTGTTGCACCTACACCCACAGCACTACAACTTGTCGCAGTACAACTAAAGGTAAGCGCAGCGTTTGAACAAGACCCTGAGCCTGTACAGTAACACCTAGTGTTGCTGCTCTGTCTAGTGCAGTTGGATAATGAAGATGTAAATGCTCCGCTTGGTAAATAAAATCTAATCGTAGTTATACCAGATGTTGCAGTATCAAATATTGGTTGAGTACAGCTTAAGGTTCTGCTTATGGCACTAGTGGCCGCATAACTGCAGTTTTGAAAAATTGGTAGAAACCCTCTTTGCAAATTACCATCGGCGACATAACTTAGAGTTGTTCCAAGATGAGAAGCATAGGGATAATATTGATTAGTCTTATAATACTGTTGCAAGGATTGTCTGGCTTCACCTGCCACTCGTTTTTCAATCTCAGCCATCAGCTCATCAATGGTGATATAAACTAACTTATCATTAAAATAATAGGGTTGCTGGTAAACCGAATTGTCAGAACGAACGTCCCGACTATCTTCACCCATATAGAAATCTTCATTAGCGGATGAATAAGTTCGGTTCGACTTTGTTCCACCCCCACTTTGTAAATCAAACGTATCTAAATAATTGGTTGCATCAGCTTGCCCGCCAGATCTATCCTGGTCGCTAATGGGTGGGCCTGGTGCAAAGATAATTGCGGCAACCCTATTTGACACAAGCTGGCCATTTTTATCATACACAGACATC
>CANNEG010000073.1:0-6915 GCA_947503455.1 Betaproteobacteria bacterium | reverse complement strand
CTAGTGGTGCAGATGTAAATATTAAGTTAAAAGCTGAGGTGTCTATTCTTCGTGCAGTTCAAGATGCAGGCGATACGCACATGGCAGCATTGTTAATAAGCTTAGGCGTTAAAAATGATGGCTGCCAAGAAGAAAGATGTTTCTAATTTATGAATCAGTCAAAATGATATTTTGATCAAGCTTCAAGTGTCATGAAAAAATCTCAGACGATTTGGTTTTTAGTGATATTGTTTATAGCCTCATCAGTATTGCCCGTTATCGGCAATGCTGATGAGGTTTTTGTTTCTGTGGCGCAGCAAAACAATCACATACGTGCATTAGCAGCTTCGTGTGCGGCCTGCCACGGAACGCTGGGCAATGCGGTTGATAATAGTATTAATCGCAGTAATGCTGACGAGGGTAATGCGGCGCTCGCTGGTATAGATGCCGCAGATTTCACGACTAAAATGCTTGGCTTTAGAGAGGGTAGTCGAGAATCAACGGTGATGCATCATCATGCTAAAGGTTTAAGTATAGATGAAATCAACCGACTAGCAGTGCATTTTTCACAGCAAAAACGCATCATCATCGCGCCCTTAAAACCTCAAACATTAAAGGCTGAACATGGATTACTTTAGCCGACGTGACTTTATTAAAGCAGCCGGCGCATCTAGCGCGTTGTTAGTCACTGGGCATGCATTTGCACGCGCAACCAAGCCACCTATGGGTCGTGTGGTTGTTATCGGCGGAGGTTATGCTGGCGCCACAGCGGCTAAGTATTTACGACTGTGGAGCTTGGGTGCGATAGAAGTGATTGTGGTTGAGGCCAATCAACAGTTTGTATCCTGCCCCTTAAGTAATTTAGTATTGGGCGGCAGTAAGACCATTCACGATCTCACCTTCGGCTACGATGCACTTAAAGTAAATCATGGGATCAAGTGGCTGCAAGAGACGGTCACCGCTATTGATAGCCATGCCAAAAAGGTCAGTATGTTACGTGGTGAGCTCAGTTACGATAGGTTGATAGTCGCGCCAGGCATTGATTTTAATTACGATGAGCTGCCTATGTTGGCAAGTGCCGAAGCACAGCAGCAAGTACCGCATGCTTGGAAAGCAGGTTGGCAAACGGTTAACTTACGCAAGCAGTTAGAAGCGATGCCTGATGGGGGTGTATTTGTGATGAACGTGCCTAAGGCGCCTTATCGCTGCCCACCGGGGCCTTATGAACGGGCTTGCCAAGTAGCGAGCTACCTTAAAGTACACAAGCCTAAAAGTAAAATTATTGTACTTGATGCTAATGCGGAAATTATTTCTAAAAAAGGTTTATTTACCAAAGTCTTTAAGGAAACTTACGCCGGTATCATCGATTACCGCCCTGATCACAGCATTAAAGGGGTAGATTTAGCGACAAAAACGGTGGCCACCGACTTTGATAAAATAAGCGCAGATGTCTTGAATGTCATTCCGCCTCAACGCGCTGGCAAAATTGCCCAAATAGCCCAGTTAACTGAAAAAGATTACCCTTGGTGTGAGGTAAATTTTTTAAGTTATGAATCTAAGTTAGTCGAGCATGTTCATGTATTGGGGGATAGCGTTGCGGCGGGTTTGCCAAAATCTGCCCACATGGCAACCAACCAAGCTAAAGTCTGTGCCAATGCTATTGTGCAACTGATGGCTGGGCAAGCGCCAGACCCCACGCCAGTATTTGCCAATACTTGTTATAGTTTTGTGAGCGACACCTCTGCCATGCATGTGGCCAATGTCTACCGCTATGATGCAGGTAAAAAAATGATGATATCGGCTGAAGGTGGCGGTGTTTCTATTAGTCCCAGTGAAAAAGAAGCAGTTTATGCCGCCGCTTGGGCGCAAAATATTTGGGCCGATACGCTCACTTAACGATCGAGGAATCACATGAAAGTTCATCTCTTTAAAGTTTTTGTATTATTGGCTTTATTCATTACTACCCATGTGAATGCTGAACTGGTTGCCGCAGTGAACCCATCCGCCAAAATGCTCATGTATATTCAACCAATAGAATATTCCAACCCCATTTACTTATGGCACCCTTACGATGGTCACTGGGTGTATCAAGGGCCTTTGCTAGAAGCGTCGGCGATAGCTAAGCTCAGTCAAGTGTACGGTGACGTTGGCCTGTGTGAAGGTAATCAGTCAGGTAAAACATTGGTGTGGTTGCAGCCAAGAATTTTTTATAACCCGCAAGTTGAAATTTTTTATGGCAAAGTGACTGCCAATGTCTATACCGGCGTGGGTAATTTCATCGCGAGTTATGTGGGTGAATCTAGTCTACATGGCTATTTGAATTTCAAGACAGAGGAGAGTGTTGAACAAGCTTATGCACTCGCGATGGATACCGTGCTTGAGAAAATGCAAACGGATACTGCTTTGCAAGGTATTATGGCCAATGTAAATCCAGTGTCTGCTGATGCTACGCCCTGTAGCATGGTGACCTTGTTGCCCATACCAAAAATCCGAGTTATGTCTTTTTAGGAACCAATCATGTTAAAGAAATACCTGCAAATGAGTGTAATTATCACCCTGAGTGCTGTTGCTATGGCTTGCCAAACGGCAAGTCAGTCCATGCACTACGTGCCTCAAAAGGTTACAGGTTTAAAAACACCAGAGTCAGTAGTGCAGGCAAAAGACGGCAGAATTTTTGTTTCTGAAATAAATGGTTTCGGTAAAGATGGCGATGGGCAAATTAGTGTCATTGATACACAAGGTAAAGTGTCCATTTTTGCTACGGGCTTAGATGACCCTAAAGGTTTAGCCATCATTGCTAACAACGTATATGTGGCAGATAAAACTAAAATTATTAAAATCACTGCCGAGGGTAAATCCAGTGTTTTTGTTACCACTGAAAGCTTCCCTACGGTGCCATTCTTTTTGAACGATTTAGAAGCTGATCCACAAGGCAACTTGTATGTGAGTGATAGTGGCGACCTGTTTAATTCTGGCAAAGGTGGCACTATTTATAAAATTAGCCCAGAGGGTAAGGTGAAGTTGTTGATAAGCGCCCTACAGGATGCACGTATCAAGGCACCTAATGGTTTGTTGGCTGACGACACAGGCAATGTGCTACTTTGTGTTGATTTTACCTCGGGAGTTTTGTATAACTTAAATACGCAATCAGGTAAATTGACGGATGTTGCTGCAGGCTTCGGGGGTGGTGATGGCCTTGTGCATCATTCCAATGGCACGATGTACGTAAGTGATTGGAAAAACGGTAAAGTGTTTAGCGTGAATCGTGCAGGTGATGTGCAAGAAATTAAATCTGGCTATCAATCAGCAGCAGATATTGCATTAACTAAAGATGAAAAATACCTCATGGTGCCCGACATGAAAGCGGGCGAGCTAGATTTCATTGCTTTGCCATAATGGATAGTATTAACCAATAATTTAGTTAAACTAAGCAATGACTTCGTCAATTCCTGCCACGGAGCTACGCCAACTAGCCTTAGCTTATTTGGCCGAAAAAAATCCTGAGCTTAAGTCTAAGGCCGTCACCGCGCTAGCTTTGGTGTGGCAGCAAGGATTGATTGCCTTAGATAGCCATGCAACATTGCTAGCCTCAGCTACCATCCCCGGCCATCCAGAGAAACCAATATTGGTTGCCCCTTTATTGGTGAAGCGACGTGCCATGAATACGCTAGAAGGGCGTGCCGCTTTAATTCATGCATTGGCTCATATTGAATTTAATGCCATTAATTTGGCTTTAGATGCAATATGGCGCTTTAGCGATATGCCTCAGCAATACTATGCCGATTGGCTTAAAGTGGCTAATGAGGAGGCTTATCATTTCAATTTATTAAAAGACCATTTGTACTACTTAGGTTTCCACTATGGTGACTTTGACGCACATAATAGCCTTTGGGAAATGGTCGATAAAACTAAAGGTGACGTGTTGGCGCGTATGGCCTTGGTACCTCGGACCATGGAGGCGCGTGGCTTAGATGCCTTGCCGGCGCTACGCGCCAAGCTTGCGCAAGCGGGCGATCTGTTAGCCGCTGAAATTCTAGATATTACTTTACGTGATGAGGTTGGCCATGTGTCGATTGGCAACTATTGGTTTAATTTTTTGTGCACACAAAAGGGCTTGGAACCTTTAGCTACATTTGAGCAGTTATGCCTACAATATGTCGCGCCTAAACTACGTGGCCCGTTTAATTTAGAAGCCAGGCGAGCGGCTGGCTTTACTGAGGCTGAGCTATCACGCTTAGATACAATCAATGTGGTCTAAATTAAGTCGTCAATAAATTAATAACGCCGTCTAGCCCTGTATGATTGATTGCATAAGTGGCTTGTGCTTGAACAATCGGTTTTGCATGGTAGGCAACACCAATACCAGCTGCGGACATCATTTTCAAGTCATTTGCACCATCGCCTATGGCAATGGTTTGTGCTGACGTAAGCCCTAATTGATCGCGTAATTTGATTAATTCATCTGCTTTAGTTTGAGCATCCACAATATTGCCTAAAATATTGCCGGTGACGATGCCATCTATAATTTCTAAGGTGTTAGACACGGCGTAATCTAAGTCCAGTAAAGCTTTCACACGGTCGGCAAAAAAAGTGAAACCACCCGAAACAAGTAGCGTGGTGATGTTATTTTTTTTGCAGGCGTGAATCCATTCTACGGCGCCAGGGTTAAGTGTGAGGCGTTCATTGAGTACCTGCATTAAGGCTGACTCTTTCAGGCCTTTGAGTAAGGCCACGCGTTCACGCAAGCTTTGAGCGAAATCAAGTTCCCCAAGCATTGCACGCTCTGTAATGGCAGCTACTTGCGGTTTAATTCCCACCATATCGGCTATTTCATCAATACACTCAATACTGATGAGTGTTGAATCCATATCCATCACGCATAAGCCAAATTTATTGAGTATTTGAGCGTCTTGCACATAAGTGCAATCAATCTGTTGCTTCGCACAAAATGCTTGGACTTCTGGCAATACATTGGTTTGATTCGCTAGGTAATAAGCGTGCTGTGCGATTTGTACAAACTGAACACTCGTGCCGCATAATTGATGGATGTGCACTAAATGTGAATGGGTGATGGCGGAACCTTGAACAACTAAACGCATAAAAATGACTTTGATTAAAAATAATAATTATACACTTGGCATAAAAATACCCAGCCTAATGTTCAAGCAAACTAATAGAATATCAAGCCAGTACTGGCACATTTGCCTGAATTGGGCGAAAATGTGCATAACATTTAATTAGACTAAAATTTTTATGAATTTGCATGAATATCAAGCCAAAACCTTGCTGCAAAAATACGGTATTCCCGTACCACGTGGGCAAGTCATTTCTGTAGCCAAACAAACACCGACGGTCACTTCTGAAATAGATAGTCATGCTTGGGTGCTCAAGGCACAAGTGCATGCAGGCGGACGCGGCAAAGCCGGTGGCGTACGCATGGTTAAATCAACGGCAGAAGCACAAAGCGTGGCAAGTGAGTTGCTAGGTAAAACCTTGGTAACCTATCAAAATACACCCGATGGCCAACCGGTTAATCAAGTGTTGATTGAAGAAACTTTACCCATTGCGCGTGAGCTTTATTTATCAATGTTAGTCGATAGAACTTTGGAACGTGTGGTGGTCGTGGCATCGTCAGCCGGCGGCATGGACATTGAAGAAATTGCACAAACCAGTCCAGAGAAAATTTTGCAGGAAGTATGCAGTCCATTGAATGGTTTGGTCGATTATCAAGCACGCAATCTAGCGTTCAAATTAGACTTGGTCGGTGATCAAATTAATGCATTTAGTCGAATGCTAAAAGGCCTATATCGCCTGTTTAAAGAAAACGATTTGGCGTTACTTGAAATCAACCCATTAGTGGTGACTACTGACGGTAAGCTTTTCGCCTTAGATTGCAAAATGAGTGTGGATGATAATGCACTCTATCGTCAAAAAGCCTTGGCCGAACAACGTGACTGGTCGCAAGAAGATAGCAAAGAAGCGGTCGCACATCATGCAGGCTTAAATTACATTGCGCTTAACGGCAATATTGGCTGCATGGTCAATGGGGCAGGTTTAGCCATGGCCACCATGGATTTGATTAAATTACACGGCGGTACCCCTGCAAACTTTTTAGATGTGGGCGGTGGTGCAACAGCGGAAACGGTGACTAAGGCATTCAAAATTATTTTAGCAGACAGTAACGTGAAAGCCATTTTAGTCAATATTTTTGGTGGCATTATGCGTTGCGATATTATTGCAGAAGGCATTATCACTGCCGTGAAAGATGTTGGTATGCAAATTCCTGTCATTGTGCGATTAGAAGGTACCAATGTGGGTTTAGGAAAAGAAATGTTGAAATCTAGTGGGCTGAATATTATTTCGGCAGATGGTTTAACTGATGCAGCTATGCAAGCAGTAAAGGCTGTCGCATGAGTATATTAGTTAATAAAAACACCAAAGTACTTTGCCAAGGGTTTACCGGTAGACAAGGGACCTTTCACTCAGAACAAGCGCTTGCTTATGGCACTAAAATGGTCGGAGGTGTGACTCCAGGTAAAGGCGGCGTGTTGCATTTGGGCTTACCCGTATTTAATACGATGCGTGAGGCCGTACGACAAACGGGCGCCAGTGCCAGTGTTATCTATGTACCACCAGCATTTGCAGCAGACTCTATCTTAGAAGCGTGTGACGCCGGTATTGACCTGATTATATGCATTACTGAAGGCATCCCAGTATTAGATATGCTCAATGTAAAAGCCGCTTTAAAAGCCAATGGCGCGCGATTAATTGGCCCCAATTGTCCAGGGGTGATTACCCCAGACGAATGTAAAATTGGCATTATGCCGGGTAGCATCCACTTGCGCGGTAAAGTGGGTATTGTGTCACGCTCTGGTACGCTGACTTATGAAGCGGTGCATCAAACAACGGCCTTAAAGTTAGGTCAAAGTACTTGCG
>CANNEG010000072.1:0-7090 GCA_947503455.1 Betaproteobacteria bacterium | reverse complement strand
AACTTGCATCCGCTGATGCTATTGTGAGCTTAAATTCTGCTTGCTTTAAGACTGTATTTAGCCAAGCCGACAGTTGTTGTTGTCTATCATCCACGACGGTCTATCCAATGTTATATAATGTTGTTATGCAGTAACTTAAAGTTACTGTTTCGCCTTGTAACATTAAGCGTTAGAGGGCGGGTATATTATGATTTACTGATTGCCAAAAAACCCAATTTATGAGATTTTATCACTGATAAAACATATCGTTAAAATAAACCTTCTATCTAGACACCCGTGCCATTATCTCCACCATCCATACGCTTAATAATTGCAGCGATTATTACATGCTAAGAAGATTTTTCTTAAGTGGTCTAACGGCTATTTTATTGGCATATAGCGTCATAGCCTATGCTGATGCCAGTAACGAATCTGCTGATGCCGTAGTGATTAATGGTGACAAACTGGAGTTGCATCTAGATAGAAAAATGCGTGCGATTGGCAATGCCTCTATTAGCCGGGGCAAACAATCCATACAAGGCGATGTTATTGACTATGACATGCAAAATGATGAATTGTATGCCAAAGGCAATGCCATCCTCAATCTAGAAGATGCTCAACTAAGCGGCTCCGAGCTACACATGCAATTATCAACCAGCATTGGTGAAATTCGAGACGCCTCAATTACCATGCTTAAAACCGTCAGGCATAGCAATAATTTCAGCACTTCACAAAATCAACCAATAGACGGAAGAAGCGATTACACAATAACGGGCACAGCTACTGATAGCAATCAATCTCCAACTTCTGAAATCATTCAATTGGCACTAAGCAGCTCACAAGTAAATTCTTCAAAAGCCCGCGGTGATGCCAAAACCATACTTTTTGAAGGACAGGACAAAAAACGACTCAAAGATGCACGCTATACAACCTGCGAAGTAGGCGTAGATGACTGGTATATCAAAACAAAAGAATTGGAACTCAATAACTTCACGGAATCTGGTGTTGCTAAAAATGCCTATATAGAAATCAAAGGTGTGCCTGTACTTTATACCCCCTGGATTGGCTTTTCATACAGCAATCAACGTAAGAGTGGCTTACTTTCCCCAACGTACGGCACCACGTCAAAAAATGGTTTGGAAATATCGGTCCCTTTCTATTGGAATATATCACCGGATATGGATGCAACACTTACAACACGAACGTTAAGTAAACGTGGCGTTCAATTACAAGGCGAATTTAGATATTTAGAAGAAAAATTTTCAGGCATTGATAGTTTAGAATATTTGCCCAGTGACAACCAAAGTGGCGAGAATCGCTATTACGCTTCATTAAAACATCAACACAACCTTGGTAGCGGCTGGTCTGCAGGCTACAGTCTGGAGAAAGTTTCAGATGACCAATATTTTTCCGACTTATCTACACGTATTGTCACCACCAGCCGCATTAACTTACCACAACAGTTTAATCTCGATTATGCAAATGAAACTTGGCGTTTTAATGGGTTGGCCCAAAAATTTCAAACTTTAGATAATTTATCTTATCCTTATGAGCGTTTGCCGCAAATGACTTTAACTGGCAGCAAATATTTTGGAGATGTGAACGCCAACCTGTATACACAACTCGTCGCGTTTGACAGCAACATTAATGACCCAGCTGTTAAACCCACAGGTACTAGACTAACACTATACCCAAGCATTAGTTTGCCTATGAATCAGTCTTATGGCTATATCACGCCAAAAATTGGTCTTCATCATACAAGTTATAACCTAAACAATAACGCAAATAATCCCGGATCCCAACAGCGAACCTTGCCTATAGCCAGCTTAGATGGTGGCTTATTTTTTGACCGTGACTTCAAAATATCTAATCGAGCTTACACACAAACCATAGAACCAAGATTATTTTATGTCTACATTCCTAATACGACACAAGCTGATATTCCTATTTTTGACAGTAGCACCTCCGACTTAAATTTCAGCACCTTATTTAGAGAAAATCAGTACACCGGTAACGACCGCATCAACAATGCTAACCAACTCAGTTTGGCGCTCACCACACGTCTCATTGAATCTGACGCTGGCATACAAAGACTTTCAGCGTCTATTGGTCAGCGCTATTATTTTGCTGGCCAAAAGGTAACGTTAAATAACGCTGAAGTTGTACGAGAAAACAATACCTCAGATATTGTGGTTGGTTTAACGACCTACTTAAAAACCAATTGGAATGTGAATGCATTTTGGCAATACAACACGGCAGACTCAACATCAACACATACGACATTAGCTAGTCGCTTTAGTCCGGAGCCTGGTAAATCGCTTAACCTCAGTTATACCTACAGGCAAAATACATCTAGTACTAATGAATCAAATGGCATCAATCAATTTGACTTTTCAGGACAATGGCCACTAGGACAAGGCTGGTATGGTATAGGTCGCGCCAACTACTCTATAGAAGACAAACATATCATCGAAACTCTTGCTGGAGTAGAATATAATGCGGGTTGTTGGCAAACAAGAACTGTGATTCAGCGCGTGAGTACCGCAACAGCAAATGCCAGCTACGCGCTGTTTTTTCAGATTGAGCTAGGTGGGCTCGCCTCAATTGGCACTGACCCACTGGATGTTATCAAACGTAGCATCCCAGGTTATGTCAGCACCGGACTTATTCCTGATTCCTATTAACAACACAACTACGAGTAACTATTTTGCGTACCTTTATTAAATATCTAATTCAACCTTTATTGTTAATAGGCGCTTTGACTGTGGCTTGCCAACTAAATGTGCAAGCAGAAGAAGTGGTTAAGCTAGATCGAATTGTTGCGATTGTCGATCAAACGGTCGTGACTGAGCAAGAATTAGAAAGTCGCATTGCGACCGTCACTGCGCAATTTAAAAAACAAGGAACGGAATTACCTCCAGAAGATATTTTACGTAAGCAAATTTTAGAACGTCTCATTACCGATACACTACAAATTCAATATGCAGCTCAAACCGGCCTTAAAGTTGATGACAATCAACTTGATAAAACCATAGAACGTATTGCCGAGCAAAACCAAATGACGCTAACAGAGTTTAGTGAAGCACTTGCCAAAGATGGTGTCAGTATGCGTAAATTTAGATCTGATATTCGCAGTGAAATTACCATTGCCCGCCTTCGTGAACGAGAGGTTGATGGTCGCGTTAACGTTAGTGAATCTGAAATTGATAACTTTTTAACCAGTCAAGCTGCGAATAATGAAAATCAAGATGAATTTGAAATCTCACATATTTTAATTCGCACCCCAGAAGAAGGTGCGACAGAGGATGTGCAAAAAGCTAAAGCCAAAGTAGATACTGCAGTGAACGAACTCAACACAGGAAAAAGCTTTGCTAAAGTTTCCGCCAGCTTCTCAGATGCACCGAACGCTTTAGAAGGCGGCAATTTAGGTTGGAAAAGTGGCGCGCAAATGCCCGCTTTATTTTTAGATGCCTTAAAAACCATGCAAATTGGCGACATTTCTCCACCTCTGCGTAGTCCTAATGGTTTCCATGTACTAAAACTCACCAACAAACGCGGTGGCAATTCACCATTGGTTATTCAGCAAACGCATTCACGCCATATCCTGATCAAGCTCTCAGAAATTATGTCTGAAAAAGAGGGTAAA
Source organism: Betaproteobacteria bacterium (assembly GCA_947503455.1). Lineage (GTDB taxonomy): Bacteria > Pseudomonadota > Gammaproteobacteria > Burkholderiales > Methylophilaceae > Methylotenera. The sequence goes on along the minus strand of CANNEG010000072.1, from coordinate 3,465 downwards.
CAGAAAATGGATAACATTAAAGAGCGTTTAGATAATGGTGAAAAATTTGAGGTGCTCGCTCGACAATATTCAGAAGATAGCACTGCATCAAATGGGGGTGACTTAGGTTGGATTAACCCTGGTGACACGGTTCCACAGTTTGAAAAAGCCATGAATGAGCTTAAAGATAATCAAATCAGTCAGCCTATCCGCACCCAATTTGGCTGGCATATTATCCAAGTAATAGAACGCCGTACTCAAGATATGAGTAAAGAAGCGGCACGTTTAAAAGCCCGCCAAGAAATTCGTGCTAAAAAGGCAGATGAGGCTTATCAAGATTGGATTCGCGAATTACGCGACCGCGCTTATGTTGAACTTAGACTTGAAGACAAATTTTAGTCTCTAACTTTAAAACATATCACATCCAAACGCTAACTACCTCGTGAGCCATTTATTACCTTCTATCGCCATTACTGCCGGCGAGCCAGCAGGCATAGGACCAGACCTATGCATAATGCTGGCGTACAAAAAACTAAACGCCAACATAGTCGTCATTGCCGATATAAATATGTTAAAAGCACGTGCGGCCCAACTTGGATTAGCCTTGGAAATAATTCCTTATGTTAAAAACAGGACTCAACAGCACCTTGGTGATGGCACGCTAACAGTTTTGGATGAGCTCGTAGGCAGCGAGGTAGTAGCAGGCAAGCTCAATGTGCTAAATAGCCAATACGTACTTAATACGTTAACTGTAGCTTGCTTAGGTTGTACTGACAATACATTTGATGCGATGGTCACAGCACCCGTACACAAAGGCATTATTAACGATGCTGGCATGGCATTTAGTGGCCATACCGAATTTTTAGCTGAGCTCACCAAAACGCCACAAGTAGTGATGATGCTAGTCGGTGGCAATATGCGTGTTGCGCTTGCCACCACACATTTAGCACTTAAAGAAGTACCTGCTGCCATTACGCAACAAAGCCTAGAAACCACCATTCGTATTTTGCACCGTGACTTAATAGATAAGTTTGGACTGATAAACCCACGAATTTTAGTCGCTGGCTTAAATCCACATGCTGGCGAAGATGGTTATTTGGGTATGGAAGAAATTGAAATCATTAACCCAGTTTTAGAAAAGCTACAGACTGAAGGCATGCAATTGATAGGCGCCCTTCCAGCAGATACCCTATTTGCAAAACAGCATCTCCATACAGCAGATGCTGTGCTTGCTATGTATCACGACCAAGGCTTACCTGTCTTAAAACATGCTAGCTTTGGTGAAGGCGTCAACGTTACGCTAGGGTTACCTATCATTCGCACTTCAGTTGACCATGGGACCGCCTTAGATTTGGCTGGTAAGGGCAATATTGAGGTTGGTAGCATGCTAGCCGCTATTGAGCTGGCAATTACACTCGCAAATAATGCGTCTAAAGCACAATGACTGAATGAAACATATCGCAAAAAAACGCTTCGGCCAAAACTTCCTCACAGATCAGAGCGTTATTGCTAGTTTAGTTGAGGCTATTTCACCGCAACCCGACGATCTTATGGTTGAAATTGGTCCTGGCCTAGGTGCACTCACCAAGCCCCTATTGCAAAGATTAAAACTTTTACATGTAGTGGAAGTTGATCGCGACATCATCGCTTGGATGCAAACTGAATATAGCAAACCTGCTTACCTCAATAATGCCATTAATATTCACAATGCCGATGCACTCAAGTTTGATTTCACCAGCTTAGGTGAAAATCTACGCGTCACAGGCAACTTACCTTATAACATTTCCACACCTATTTTATTTCATCTACTAGATAACGTTTCTCACATCACTGACATGCACTTTATGCTACAAAAGGAGGTAGTAGAGCGCATGGTGGCAGAACCATCTACCGCAGCATATGGACGACTTAGCGTCATGTTGCAATACCGTTTACAAATGGATTACTTAATCACAGTACCGCCAGAAGCCTTTGAACCTGCGCCTAAAGTAGAATCAGCTTTTGTGCGCTGTGTGCCTCACACATCTTTGCCATTTATCGCTAAAGATGAAGCGATGTTTGCAAAAGTCGTATTAGCCGCATTCGGACAGCGCCGTAAAACCTTACGGAATACGCTTAAAGGTCTGCTTGAAGACGATGGATTTACAGCATTAAACATCAGCTCACAATTACGCGCTGAAAATTTAAGCGTGGCAGATTTTGTCGCCATCGCAAACTATTTGAGCTGATATAATTTACATGTAAATTATATTCCGACAATCTTAAAATCAATTCTAAATCAGGGGGAAATTTTGCGAATCATTCTTTTAGGCGCACCAGGCGCAGGCAAAGGTACTCAAGCCACTTTTATTAAACAACATTTTAATATTCCACAAATATCTACTGGCGATATGTTACGTGCGGCAGTAAAGGCTGGCACCCCATTGGGCTTAGAAGCCAAAAGCTTTATGGATAGCGGCGGCTTAGTGCCAGATGCGGTCATTATTGGCATGGTCAATGAGCGTATTAAAGAAGCTGATTGTGCAAATGGTTTCTTATTCGATGGCTTTCCACGCACCATTCCACAAGCTGAAGCCATGAAAAATGCAGGTGTTGCGATTGATTATGTAATAGAAATTGACGTGCCAGACAGCGCGATTATGGAACGTATGACAGGCCGGCGTAGCCACCCTGCCAGCGGCCGTACCTACCACATCAAATTCAACCCACCAAAAGTTGAAGGTAAAGACGATATTACTGGTGAAGATTTAGTACAACGCGCAGATGAAGCACCGGACGTAGTGAACAAACGCTTGGTTGAATATCACGACCAAACAGAACCATTGGTTGAATACTATAGCAGCTGGGCGAAAAGTGGTGCAGTTGGCGCACCAAAACATGTCAAAATAAATGGCTTAGGTGAACTTGAAACGATTAAAGCTAATATTTTTGCAGCATTAAAATAACTGACTACCACGTGGTGTGCAAAATAAAATCAATTTGCACACCCATCAAAATGAATAAAATCACGTCCATTGTTGTACCTTACATGCCTTTGCTTTTTTGTATAGGTATTATCACAACCACAATACTCGGCTTAATTCCTGGTAGCACTGTACCTAATGCATTTCAATTCTGGGACAAAGCGCAACATGCATTAGCTTTCCTCATGTTGGCTATGACTGGCGGACTTGCCTTTCCGAAAAAATCAAAACAGGTTTTTATGGGCTTAATTATATACGGCGCGCTTATAGAAATAATGCAAAGCACACTGACTACGAGTCGATTTGGCGATGTTTGGGACTGGGTGGCTGACGGGATTGGCGTTTTTATTGGTATGGCAGTTTATGTTAAATTGACTAGAATGCAATCCTAATGCATCTAATCATGCGAGAAATCGCATTATTCACACGCCAAAGGTATAATCTTAAGTATTCATTTAAACCATAAGAATAGTTAAATTATGCAGCAGCAGTATCCCTTTAAAGACATTGAACAAACCGCCCA
>CANNEG010000071.1:0-7113 GCA_947503455.1 Betaproteobacteria bacterium | reverse complement strand
GTTGGATGCAATTGACCCCATAAATTTTTCAAGCCTGGGTATTGTTGCATCGCCAGATACTCAACGCGAGAATCTTCAAACACTTCAATGGCTAATCGCTGAAATGGACTAAAGTTATCGGCCACTAAGTGGCTAGTCCAACGCTGATGGGCCGCAAAGTGTGCCAGTAGCGCTCGGTAACGATCAATGCCACGCACGCCAGTTGGCGTGTCATCATACACATCGGGTAGATGAATGGCCCATTGCGCTAGCCCCGGCATATCCAGATAAGGTAAGGGGTGATGTGTTGCATCAAACGCCAATGAGTAAGGCAGAAAATCCACCTGCGTATCCCACAAGCCACGCAAATACAGATCGAGCTTACGCTCACTGTCTTTCAGTAAGGTGCCATGTCGCTCACGCTGCAATACTGCACGACTATCTGCGGATTGTAGTGAAAAGAACTCACACTGTCGGTCAGGATTGTTCGGGTAAGCCTTAACGCCATAGTCTACCCAATTGCGTAAACCGCCTATCGATAACTGACCAAGCAGAAACGACATGCTTCTGAGAAAATCTGGTAAACATGGGCTGTTATACATGGTATCAATACCATGTACCTTAGGCATGGTGCGTTCCATGGTTTGCCAAACCAATTGTAGGTATTCATTAAATAGCGGCTGACTTTCTAATGCCCGTGCAGCAGAAGCAAGACTTTGTAAAAATGGGGCAATCGCTTGGGCATTGGGCGTGCGTGATAACTTTTGGGTGAATTCGACCACCTTTACAATGACGTCTTCCCCAAGCTGGGCGGCCACATCTGGCATTTCCTCAAGAAACGCCAATACAGGCGCCTCACCGCGCCCCATCTTACCTATGACGCGTGCGCCCTCAATATAAGCGGCAACCCCTTCTGCGCTCAGCAAGCTACGAGCGTAGGCCAAGCAGTCATCAAACACCCTTTGCACACCCGCAAAAGCACAATCAAGCGCCTGGCGCTCGGCTTGGTTGGCTAATATCGTGATTTCCATGAGCGCTATTTACTCGCTAGACAACGCGAGCTTTAAGGAAAAACAGCGTCAATGGCATGATCGAGTGTGTCACGAATGTCTGCATCATCGGTAATGGGTCTTACCAACGCCATACGGCAGGCATCCCTAGCGGCTACACCACTATTGATGAGCGTCGCTGCATAGACCAATAAACGCGTTGAAATGCCTTCATCTAAGCCATGCCCTTTGAGGTTGCGCGCGATGGCCGCAATGCCCACTAACTGCAAGGCTAACGGCCGACGAATGCCCGTTTCCTTAGTGACAATATCAGCTTCTACATCTGCTTGCGCATAATCAAACTCCATTGCCGTAAAACGCTGCTTGGTCGATTGTTTCAAATCTTTCATTAAGCTTTGATAGCCGGGATTGTAAGAAATTACCATTTGAAAATCTGCATGCGCCGTCACAAGCTCACCTTTTTTATCTAAGGGTAAATTGCGTCTGTGGTCAGTCAAAGGATGAATGGCGACTGTTGTATCCTGCCTAGCCTCAACCACCTCATCTAAATAGCAAATCGCGCCATAACGGGCGGCTAATGTTAGCGGTCCATCTAACCAACGCGTGCCATTGGCGTCTAATAAATAACGCCCAACCAAATCAGACGCGGTCATATCTTCATTGCAAGCAACCGTGATGAGCGGTTTACCTAACTTCCAAGCCATGTGTTCAACAAAGCGAGATTTACCACAGCCAGTAGGACCCTTTAGCATGACGGGTAAACGGGCTGCATAAGCCGCCGCATACAGCTCAATCTCATTGCCTTGTGGCTGGTAAAAAGGCTCTTGAGTGATTGTGTATTGCTGAATATCAAAGGGGGTATTCATCATTTTACATCCTATAAAAACTGTCTTATACACCATATAAACACACTGCCATTACGAAAAAGCCCCTGCAAAAATGACTTGCAGGGGCTTGATTATCCATTTAAATACTTATTTATGAACGCCCAATTTTTCACGCCAGCCTGGGAATATTTTATCAGCATCCCCTGGGAAAGACTCGAATGCACGGGCAAACTCTTTGTGCTCTTTAGCATACTCAATCGGGTCTGCACCTGATTTCCAGCATTCAAAAGACTGACGCAATGAAATTGCACCCGCTGCCGGAGAATCAATATGGCCATAAGCGCCACCACCAGAAGTGTTAATCACGTTCCCGTGACCTAAGTTCTGAAAAAAGCCCGGCAAGCGTAGCGCGTTCATACCCCCAGAAATAATGGGGGTAGTCGGCTTCATGCCATGCCATTCTTGGTGGTAATAAGGACCATCAGCAGAATCACGTTCAATCATATAAGCAATAATACGATCGTCATTGCCGCCTTCCATCTTGCCGTAACCCATCGTCCCTACATGGATACCAGAAGCGCCTTGTAATCGAGACATTTTACTCAACACAAAGGCGGTGTAACCTCGCACAGAAGAAGGTGACGTCACCGCACCATGCCCTGCACGGTGATAGTGTAAGTATTGATTAGGATATTGACGGCGAGCGGTGGTAATCATGCCAGGGCCGCCTACGTAGCCATCCACAAGGAATGCAACCTTGTTAGCATCTGGGCCAAATGTTTCTAAAATGTAATCAGCACGCGCGAGCATTTCATAATGATCGTCAGCGGTAATGTTGGCTGAGAATAATTTTGCCTCACCTGTCTCATCCATCGCACGCTTCATTGCATCGTACACCAGCGGGATGACTTTTTTAGTGGGGCAAAATACTTGGTTGCCTTGGGGCTCATCATTTTTGATGAAGTCGCCCCCTAGCCAAAATTGATAAGCGGCTTTAGCAAACGGTTCTGGGCGTAAGCCTAATTTAGGCTTAATAATGGTACCGGCAATATAGCCACCATTGACACGAGGGCGACCTAAAATGTCCCACAAATCAGTAATATCTTTAGCGGGACCATCATACATGCGTAGCATAGACCAGGGCACGTAGAAATCCTGCATCTGCAATTGCTTAACATCGCCCATGCCTTGATTGTTACCAATCGCGAGTGTTAAGAACGAGACCAACATCGCACGACCATCGGTGATATTGCGATCAAATAAGTCATTCGGGTAAGCGACTTTCATCACCCCTTTGGCTTCATCGATAAAATACACCAAGGCATCTACGCCCTTAGTGAAATCATCCGTGGTGCTTACTTCCACATTGGTGCCAGTAGATGACTCAGCAGCAATATGCGCTGCAACTTCCAAATAACCATGGCCTGACGCTGGTAGCATGTGATAAGCAACCAACACATGCTTATCCCCTTTGATCAAATCCTCTTCCTTAAGACTAAGATCTGAATAACGCCCTGACTGATCCATTACTTTCTCCCCTAACGTATTTTTATAAAAATAGTTTACAGCAAAATTGTAGTGCAACTGGCTACTAGATAAGCTTTACTGACACTATACCAATACCTAATTCTAAGTAACAGTAATTTTTTTAACAAATCACAAAGTCACTGATAGAATAGAATAAAAGTGCATAACCATAAATATATTAGGGGGAAGTACCATGTCAAAGAAACATCCCGTTATTGTAGTAACTGGGTCATCGGGTGCGGGCACTACCACCGTAAAACGTGCTTTTGAACATGTATTTAGGCGAGAAGGCATTCATGCTGCGGTCGTTGAAGGGGATAGCTTTCACTCTTTGAATCGCCAAGAATTTAAAGTAGCCGTCAAAAATGCTGAAGCGCAAGGCAACAATCATTTTAGTCACTTTGGCCCTGAAGCGAACCATTTCGATAAGATTGAAGAATTGTTCGAAACGTATGGCAAATCAGGCGCAGGTAAAAAACGCTATTACATCCATAACCCCACAGAAGCTGCGGAACAAAATGCACGGCTTGGCACACAATTAAGCGCAGGAGAATTTACCCCATGGGAGGACTTGCCAGCCAATAGCGATGTCCTGTTTTACGAAGGTCTACACGGCATGGTTAAAACTAACGAGGTTGACCTACCTAAACATGTCGATTTAGGCATAGGGGTAGTACCTGTCATTAATTTAGAGTGGATTCAAAAAATTCATCGGGATAGCTCGGAGCGTGGCTATTCAGCGGAAGAGACGGTCGACACGATACTCAGACGCATGCCTTCTTACATCAATTATATTGCGACGCAATTCTCTAACACCCACATCAACTTTCAGCGTGTAGCCATTGTCGATACGTCCAACCCCTTTGTAATGCGCGACATTCCAACATTAGACGAAAGTTTCGTCATTATTCGCTTCCGCGATCCTGGTATGGCAGATTTTCCATATTTAGTATCGATGCTTAATAATTCATTTATGACGCGTCGCAATACCATTGCCGTGCCTGGCGGGAAGATGGGCTTAGCCATGGAAATTATTTTAGCGCCACTGATACATGATCTCATGCGCAATCGTTAAATTTTAATTAAGTCTTACATCAAGCTGATCAATTGATCGGCTTTTTTTGAGCCTCACTCACGCTCGTCAATTTTCACATTCTCCGCACAGCATGATATTCTGTCAGCCTTTTCAACAAGAGCATTCATCATGAACACAACAGAAACCTTTATTCCTAGTAAAGATGCCTCATTAGAATCATCCATTAGCACTTTGCAAGGCAAACTGAAGGCCTTAGGTATTCATGTGGAAGAGAAATCATGGCTCAACGAGATTGAAGGCATTTGGTCTGTGCACGTGATTGACAAAGATTGCACCCGCTTATTTACCAACGGTAAGGGGGCGTCAGAATTGGCCGCTCGTGCTAGCGCCCTAGGCGAATATTTTGAGCGTTTAAGTACCAATTACTTTTGGACCCATTTTTACTTAGGCGACACCATTGCCAATAAAGATTTTGTGCATTACCCCAATGAGCAATGGTTTAAAATCAAGGGCGATCAATGGCCTAAAGACTTACTCACCCCAGAATTGCAAAAATTCTATAATCCAGAAGGCGGCGCACTGGCTAGTCAGTTGATTGACCTTAATTCAGGTAACGCTGAGCGCGGCATTTGCGCCATTCCTTATCAACGCTTGCGTGATAATAAAACAGTGTTATTTCCAGTGAATCTAATTGGCAATTTGTATGTCAGTAATGGCATGAGTGCCGGCAACACACTCATGGAGGCGCGTACACAAGCGCTGGCAGAGATTTTTGAGCGTGACATTAAGTTCCGTATCATTCGTGACGGCATTTGTCTGCCAGACGTGCCAGAACAGGTCATTAATCGCTACCCACGCATTGCCGCTGGCATTAAAGGCTTGCGTGATGCGGGCTATGGTATCTTAGTCAAAGATGCGTCACTAGGCGGGCAATATCCAGTGATGAATGTGACATTATTACACCCTGAAGACCAAGGCTGTTTTGCTAGCTTTGGCGCACATCCACGCTTTGAAGTGGCACTGGAACGGGCATTAACTGAGCTACTTCAAGGTCGCGCCATTGATAGTTTGAAAGGCTTTGTCGCCCCAGGATTTGATATGGAAGAAATCGCCGACTCGCAAAATTTAGAAATTCATTTTGTCGACTCTAGCGGTGTGATTAGCTGGGAATTTTTACGTAGCACGCCCGACTACGCCTTTGTGGATTGGAACTTTGGTACGACCACGCAGGAAGATTACGACTGGTGCGTTAATACTATCCACAATAGTGGTCACGATATGTACATTGCCGACTTTACTCATCTAGGCGTGTACGCTTGCCGTATTTTTGTACCAGGCATGAGTGAAATTTACCCTGTGGAAGAATTGCAATGGGAAAATAATACAGTAGGCAATTTGGTGCGCCCTTTTGCCATTAGGCTGCCTGAACTAAAACCCACTGAATCTGCCGAATTGCTTGAAACTTTGCTTGATCTAGAATTGGCCGACGAGCTGCCTGTGACGACCTTAATTGGCCTATGCGCCGACCCTAATACGACTTGGGTTGACTTGCGCGTTGGCGAGCTTAAAACACTTGCGGCGCTCGCTTGCAACAGCATTGACGATATATTAGACGGCTGCGCATGGATTGCACAATTTAACGAACTTAATGCAGCGCGGGCAAAAGTGTATCGCTGTATTGCTAACTTAGTGCAAATTACTGAAGAATTAGAAAATGGCGATACCCGCTTATTTGAAGCTAATTTAGAACTGATGTATGGCAAAGCTACTGTGCAGCAAGCGCAAGCGTTGCTGAACCAAACGACGCAGTATTTTGGTTTAGGCCTTTTAGGCAACAATATGGAAGGCAGTAAAATGCACCAACAATTGCTAGCGGCCTATGGCAAGGTATGGAAGCGCTAAAGAGACTATTGCGATGATCCTTGACACCCTGCACAACGCAGAACGTTATAACGCTTTACATCCCCTATTTTCACAAGTGTTTGCCTATATACGCAACACCCCTTTGCAATCACTTGCAGATGGCCGGCATGCTATTTTAGGGGAGGATGTATTTGCGATTGTGCAACGCGTTGCGGGGCGTACTCGCGATGTTGCGCAGCTAGAATGTCATCGCAAATATATCGATATTCAGCTCGTACTAGAGGGAGTGGATGAAATGGGCTGGAAACCCCTCGCCGACTGTCACCAACCCGTGAGCGATTACAGTGCAGATGCCGATATTCAATTTTTTTATGACGCGCCCAATGCGTGGATTGCCACGCCCGCGGATTCATTCTGCATCTTTTTTCCAGAAGATGCGCATGCGCCACTCATTGCTCAGCAACACATTCATAAAATAGTATTTAAGGTGGTGGTCAATGTTGGCTAACCAACAGGCCGTCATTGAATGGCGTGATGGCCAGCCTTACGCTAGCGCTTTTCAAGATGTATATTTTTCTACGGATAATGGTTTACTTGAAACCGATTATGTATTTTTGCAAGGCAATGAATTAGCAAATCGCTGGCAATCCCTTAGCGCCAACACCTTTACTATCGCCGAAACTGGCTTTGGTACAGGCTTGAACTTTTTATGTGCTGCAAAACTTTGGCTTGAGACCGCACCTAAAGAGGCCAGATTGCACTTTATCAGTGTGGAAAAATACCCCCTTAGCCTATTGGAAATCAGCACTGCGTTACATCTATGGCCAACACTTAGTGCGTTAAGCGAGCCATTTTTAGCCCAGTATGAACG
>CANNEG010000070.1:0-7741 GCA_947503455.1 Betaproteobacteria bacterium | reverse complement strand
AAGCCGATACCAAAAGAAGCCGCGGCAGTGGCACTTAAGCTACATAGTGCCCCCGTTTATTTTAACCGTAAAGGTAAAGGTCGGTATAAAGCCGCCCCCGCTGAAATATTAAAAGCCGCCCTTGCCGGCTTAGAAAAAAAACGTTTACTGGCCGAGAAAATGGCAGTTTTTGTGGCGCAACTTAAAGCCCACAGCTTGCCTGATGAGTTATTGCAAAAGCTCGACATGTTGATGTATGAGCCAGATAAAAATTCATTTGAATACAAAACATTAGATGCCGCCGCGAGCGATAGTCATCTAACCCATCTCAAATTGTTACAAGCTTGTGGCGCTATCCCTTCTGCCCATGATTTTCACCTAGGTGCTTTTTTGCGAGAGCACTTTGCCAAAGGCACTGATTTTGCTGCCCATGACATTAGTGTAAACCTTGACGACCTAAGCTTAGCCGATGCAGAAGCGTTTAGTATTGATGACAGTACCACGACTGAAATTGACGATGCTTTTTCTCTCGTACAGTTAGCCGATGGCACGATGCGTGTGGGCATACACATCTCAGCCCCAGCGCTAGGCATTGCGCTCGATAGCCCGCTAGATAAAGAAGTGATGCAGCGCTTATCGACCGTGTATATCCCAGGCAATAAAATTACTATGCTACCAGAAGCGGCTATCCGACCTTTTAGCTTAGATGCGGGTGAGATTAAGCCCGTGTTATCGCTTTACCTGCATGTGAATGCTGAGTTGGTGATTATCCAGCGCGATACTAAAGTAGAGCTGATTAAAATTGCCGATAATCTACGGCACGATGCATTAGAGCCATTTTTTAATGAGACAACCTTAGCGGCGGATAGCGGCCATCCTTATTGGTCTAAGCTTTTATACTTATTTAATTTGGCTGAATCTTTAGAAAAAGCCCGCGGTAAGTATGATCCAACTAAGCCTGCGCAAATTGACTATAATTTTTACGTGGTGGATGGCAAAGTCAGCATTGTCGGCCGTCGCCGTGGTGCCCCTATGGATAAACTGGTGGCAGAGTTGATGATAGAAGCCAACAACCAGTGGGGTGCATTATTAGCCGCGCATCAAGTGCCTGGGCTTTATCGTGCGCAGTCAGGTGGTAAGGTGTATATGACCACCAAGGCCGAGCCGCATCAAGGCTTAGGCGTGGCGCAATATGCGTGGAGCACCTCGCCACTCAGACGTGCAGTCGATTTGATTAATCAACGCCAAATCATTAGCGTCGTGCAAAATACGGCGCCTAGCTATTTAGCTAATAGTGATGTGCTGACTACGCATATGCGTAATTTTGAGATGACCTATCAAGCGTATAGCGAGTTTCAAATACGGATGGAACGTTACTGGTGTTTACAGTACTTGCTACAAGAAAATATTCAAGAAGTGCACGCCACTGTCTGGCGTGAAAATTTAGTCCGCTTAGACACACCGCCCTATATGACTAAAGTCTACGGGCTACCAGAAATGAAACCAGGAACGCGGGTGAGTTTGCAAGTGCAAGAAGTTGATACTCTGCTGATGGAATTACGTACTAAGTTTATGACAGTACTCACAGATGAGCCGCTATCCACGGAAATTTTAACGATGGAAGAGGGCGATATTTTCATGGATGAGGTGTCGCCAACGGATGATGCTAAGCTGGATGAAGCTAAGGTTGATGCGGCGATTGCTAATAATCAAAACCAAACGGCGCTTAGCTAATGCTTCGCCGTGCTAAACATCTGCTTCGCGGCCTAGCCAGTAGCTCGGCTTTAGATGAATCGGTGGATGTCAGTGAATCTGACGGTGTGCGGGCATTGCATTTAGGCTCAATTACCATACAAAGTGCGATGCGTATTCGTGATCCATTAGCACTAGAACTTACCTACACACGGGGTATGATGTGTTTTTTACTGTTTAATCCACATATTAAACAAGTGCTGGCAATTGGCTTAGGCGGTGGCTCGCTAGCAAAATACATACATGCTTACTGCCCCGCTATTGTGAGTAAAGTGATTGAGATAAACCCTAAGATTATTCAAGTGGCACGTAGCCAGTTTTATGTGCCAGAAAATGATGAGCGCTTAGAGGTGGTTGAAGGTGATGGCCTGCAATACTTGGCTGAAAACACCGATGTGGCGGATGTGCTTTTGATTGATGCCTTTGATGGCAATGGTATACCACCAGACTTTTGTAGCCAAGATTTTTTTGACCATTGTGCAAGTACCCTCAACAATGACGGCATACTGGCGATTAATCTGTGGGGCAGCGATAAAAAGTTCGACATCTATTTACAGCGTATAGAACAAAGCTTTGCTGGCAAGGTATTAATTTTGCCCACGGGTAAACCCGGTAATATCGCTGTATTTGGCTTTAAGCGCGAACCTAATGATTTGCGCTTAGCCAGTTTGCGTGAACGTGCAAAAGGCTTAGAACAACACCATAAAATTGAGTTTTTGCAGTTTGTTGAAAAACTAGCCGAACATAACGCAAGTACTAGCAATAGATTATTTATGACTAGAAATTTAGTCAACCAAGAGATATATTAAGCCTAGCGAGCTAGCGAACCCTGATACTTAACGAATAACGAACCGACAACCATGATACCCAACCGATATTTTGCAACCTGCCCACGTGGTTTAGAACAGCTCTTAGCAGATGAACTGTTACCAGTAGGCGCTAAGTCTATCAAGCTGACGGATGGCGGCGTGAGTTTTGATGGTGATTGGGCGGTATGTTATGCGGCGAACTTACACTCACGCATGGCTACCCGTATTTTGTGGCAAGTGGCACGCGGTAAGTACTTAAATGAAGAAGATTTATTCGACGCCGCCTACAAGCTTAATTGGCCGCAATGGTTTGATGTAAAAAATGATTTTATGGTGAAAGTGACCGGTGTTAAATGTCCCCTTAAAAGCCTTGAATTTGCTACATTAAAAATTAAAGATGCGGTATGCGATAAGTTTAGGCAAGCGGTTGGCAGTCGTCCTTACATAGACACTAAAACCCCTGCGGTACGTATTCATGCGTATTTAGCAGTGGATGAATATCAATTTTATTTAGACACGTCTGGCGCTGCGCTGTATCAGCGTGGCAACCGTGGTGCCAGCATTGAGGCGCCGTTACGTGAGAACTTAGCCGCCGGCATTTTAAAGTTATCGGGCTGGCAAGTGGGACAACCTTTATTAGACCCGATGTGTGGCAGCGGTACCTTTTTATTAGAAGCGGCCATGGTAGCGTTAGATATAGCCCCTGGCCACAAAAGAAGTTTTGGCTTTGAAGTGCTTAAAAACTTTGAATCGCATGTGTGGCAAAAGCTGAAAAGCCAGGCGTCTGCTCAAGTTAAAGCGGTGTCTTTTCAAAAAATATATGGCTCAGATGTTGATTTGCGCGCAGTACGCATTGCCAAGAAGAACTTGGAAGAGGCCGGATTATTGGCGGCCGTGCAGCTTTCACAGGTAGATATTGTGAATGTCGTTCCGCCGGCTGATCATGGGGTACTCGTGGCAAACCCACCTTATGGCGTGCGTATTGGTGAGGGTGATGATTTAGCTTTACTCTATCCAAAGTTGGGTGAAGCGCTCAAACGCAAGTTTGCTGGTTGGAATACTTACTTTTTAACCAATGATTTAACCATGCCAAAATTAATGCGACTCACGCCAAGTAAGCGCACGCCACTTTATAATGGCCCATTAGAATGTCGCTTATTTGAAATTAAAATGGTGGCGGGTAGTAATAGAAAGTAACCCATGACAGACTCATTAAATGAATTAAAGCAAAAGTTACAACAGTTTGTTGATGAACGTGATTGGGCGCAATTTCACTCACCAAAAAATTTGAGCATGGCCATGATTGTTGAAGCGGCTGAGTTGGTTGAGCATTTTCAGTGGAACACTGAAGCGGAAAGTTATCAATTATCTGCAGAAAAACGTGAGCAGGTAGGCCATGAATTAGCCGATACCTTTGTTTACTTATTAAGAATTGCCCAAGTGTTGGATATTGATTTGATTGAAGTGGCGAATGCTAAAATTGCCCTTAATGCGAAAAAATACCCAGTAGATAAGGCGCGCGGTAGCAACGCCAAATATACTGAGTATTTGTAACTTCAAATCGTTATTTCAACGCGGCTAATGCTGCGTCATAGTTAGGTTCAGTGGTAATTTCAGCGACTAACTCACTATGTAACACCTTATTATGCTCATCTAAAACAATCACAGCACGCGTTGTTAAGCCAGCTAAGCTACTATTTTTAATGGCGACCCCGTAGCTATCGGCAAAAGCCGCGATATTGCGAAATGCAGAGAGCGTTGCAACATTCTCTATGCCTTCTGCGGCACAAAAACGATTTTGCGCAAAAGGTAAATCTGCTGAAATACACAATACAACCGTATTGTTGAGGCTGGCCGCACTTTGATTAAATGTGCGTACAGAGGTGGCGCAGGTCGGTGTGTCGATGCTAGGAAAAATATTTAATACTTTGCGTTTGCCGGCAAAGTTTTCTAACGTGACATCTGCCCTAGCTTTGTCAGCAAGAGAAAAATTAGGTGCAGTTTGTCCTTTTTGTGGAAAAATTCCACCAATTTCAACGGGGCCACCTTTAAGCGTAACTGGATTAGACATGATGTTTTCCTTTTTTTGTTGTAGTAAGTAACGGGCAAAATATTAATTCATTGCGCGATTATCGCCGGGTAAATTTTTTATAATTATCGTTTGGCTTAACCGCTTTTTAGTATGCTGTATTTTTGTGATATTTTCAAACAAACCTTAAGTTAAAAATTTATAGTAATGATTGATTATGTCTAAGTTTTGTTCTCCAAAGTTCCCCCGATAAGGTAAAATTTGCTTTATGTTGCAAACTAGCCCATCACTACAAAATACACCTACATTTGTTCACTTGCGTTGCCATAGTGAGTACTCCATTGTAGATGGCATTGTGCGCATTGATGACTATGTGCAACGGGCATTGAGCGACAATATGCCTGCTTTGGCGCTGACCGATTTAAGTAATTTATTTGGCGCAATAAAATTTTATAAAGCGGCACGGGCCAAAGGATTAAAACCCATTATTGGCTGTGATATTTGGCTGGAAAACACGGCTAATCGCGACCAACCCACACGTCTTTTATTATTATGTCAGTCGCAAGCGGGCTATTTGTTGCTATGCCAATTAATCAGTCGTGCCTATTTGACTAATCAGCACCGTGGTCGCGCTGAATTTAAGCGTGAATGGTTTGAAGAATGCGGGACTGAGGGCTTAATTATGCTTTCTGGGGCCATGGCCGGTGATGTTGGGCTGGCTTGCCTACAAGGTAATTTAAGCTTAGCCAGTGATTTAGCAAGCAAGTGGCAAGCTTTATTTCCAGATCGCTTCTATTTGGAAGTGCAACGTATCGCGAGCACGGCAAATCATCAAAAATCTCAGCAAGAAGACTACATTCAGCACGTGCGTACTTTAGCCAATACGCTGAATTTACCGATTGTTGCCACCCATCCCATTCAATTTATTACGCCTGATGATTTTAGAGCGCATGAAGCGCGCACCTGTATTTCTGAAGGTTATGTGTTGGCAGATACGCGTCGCCCTAAGCATTTTACTGAAGAGCAGTATTTTAAAACGCAGGCTAATTTAGCCGATTTGTTTGCCGATATGTCTGAAGCATTGGCCAATAGTGTTGAAATAGCCAAACGCTGTAACTTAACCTTGGTGCTGGGTAAAAATTATCTGCCTAATTTCCCTACCCCTAATAACGAAAGTTTGAATGAGTATTTAATTGCAGAAGCGCGCAAAGGCTTAGTGCTTCGTTTAAACGTGCTCTATCCAGATGAAGCGATACGTGAAGCCAAAAGGCCAGACTATGATGCACGTTTAGATTTTGAAACCAATGTCATTAATCAAATGGGCTTTGCTGGCTACTTTTTGATTGTGGCCGACTTCATTAACTGGGCTAAAAATAACGGGGTACCGGTGGGCCCTGGACGTGGCTCTGGTGCAGGCTCGGTGGTGGCGTATAGCTTAGGTATTACAGACTTAGACCCTTTAGAATACAACTTATTGTTTGAGCGATTTTTAAATCCAGATCGCGTGTCTATGCCTGACTTTGATATCGACTTTTGCCAAGAAGGGCGAGACCGTGTCATTGATTACGTTAAGCAGAAATACGGCTTAGATGCAGTTTCACAAATTGCCACCTTCGGTACTATGGCGGCTAAAGCCGTGATTCGTGATGTTGGGCGCGTGTTAGATTTGCCTTTCCATTTTGTAGATGGCATCAGTAAACTGATACCGATGGAGCTTGGTATTACCCTGTCGGATGCTTTGGTTAAAGAGCCTCAATTAGCTGAACGTCGAGAAACTGAAGAAGAGTTACGCGAGTTATTAGAATTAGCGTTGCGCCTAGAAGGGCTCGTGCGCAACGTCGGTATGCATGCTGGGGGGGTGCTGATATCTCCAGGGAAAATTTCTGATTTTTCACCCATCTATTGCCAAGCCGATGGTGCAAGTTTAGTCAGTCAGTATGATAAAGATGATGTGGAAGCGGTAGGCTTAGTTAAGTTTGACTTTTTAGGCTTACGCACACTGACTATTTTAGAACTGGCCTTAGTGAATGCCAATAAACAGCGTGCCACAGAGGGCTTGGAGCCTTTATCTTTTGCCACTTTGCCACTCAATGATAAAGCAACCTTTCAACTGCTAAAAACGGCCAATACCACAGCGGTGTTTCAGTTAGAGTCGCGCGGTATGAAAGACATGCTGAAACAAGCGATGCCGGATTGCTTTGAAGATATTATTGCTTTGGTCGCCTTGTACCGGCCAGGGCCGATGGATTTGATTCCAGACTTTTGTCGACGTAAACATGGTAAACAGCGTGTGGAATACCCGCATCCGCTGACTGAGTCTATTTTAAAAGAGACTTATGGAATTGCTGTGTATCAAGAGCAAGTGATGCAGATTGCTCAGGTTGTGGCAGGCTATAGCTTGGGCGGTGCCGATTTATTACGCCGCGCGATGGGTAAAAAGAAACAAGAAGAAATGGATGCTCAGCGTAACACCTTTACTGAGGGCGCCGTTAAGAACAACATGACAGAGCGTCAAGCAACTGAGTTGTTTGATTTGTTAGAAAAATTTGCGGGTTACGGGTTTAATAAATCGCATGCTGCGGCCTATGCGTTGGTGGCGTATCAAACGGCTTATTTAAAAGCCCATTACCCAGCGGCCTTTTTGGCTTCAACCATGTCGGCCGATATGAATAACACCGACAGTGTGCATATATTTTATGATGATTGTGCGCCAAACCAGATAGAGGTATTGCCGCCAGATATTAATCAGAGTGATTTTAAATTTACCCCCACGAGTAGCCAGCAAATGCTATATGGTTTAGGGGCGGTAAAGGGCACAGGTTTAGCGGCGATTGAGGTGATTTTACAAGCGCGCCATAAAGACGGCCCGTTTAAAGATTTGTTCGACTTTTGTAATCGCTTAGATTTACGCAAAGTGAACCGCCGTGTGGTGGAATCGTTAATTCGTGCAGGGGCTTTTGATAAGCTCACCGATGATCCGGCAAACCCCAATCGCAATGCTTTATTAGCGGGGGTCGCGACCGCCATGGCCGCCGCTGAGCAAAATAGTGCGAATAGTAACCAAAATAGTTTGTTTGGTGAGGTGGCGGACAATGCGGTGAATGTCTTACCTAGCGTGCCCGCTTGGACTGAGCAACAGCGCCTGTTAGAAGAAAAAGCCGCGTTGGGTTTT
>CANNEG010000069.1:0-7917 GCA_947503455.1 Betaproteobacteria bacterium | reverse complement strand
AGAGCTTATCTAACTTACCTGCCAATTTGACTAAATGAACGCAAAACAGACAATGTCTGTTCATGGGTGTGATTAGTATCATCAAGCAAATCTAATTGCGCCCCTAAAAAGCGATATTCATTTTCAATGTTAATTTGACTCATCCATTCGCCACCTTCAATTGCTTCTTTGTAGGCTCGCTTCTGCTGACTAGTCCATCTGGCACAAACATCAACTTTAGCTTTTAGTGGGAAACTGCCCACTTCCACATTGGCAATAATCTTGTCTGCCTGCTTCTTCTTTTGCGATACCAATGACCGCACCCTATTCTGCTTATCTAATCTGGTGGCTGATGAGTCAAATTTAGAGGGTTTAGCACTTGGACTTATATTAATAGCCATTCCCATCTCATAAAAACGCATTTTGGTAAGCCAACTTGAATACTCTTTATTAGATAACTTAGCGCAATCAATCAAACGATCTAATAAAGCCACTTGGTAAAGAATTGGGAGCTGCCTTCTTTCCTTTGTCGAAATTTTGATTAACTGTTGATTGGCGGTACTTTTGTAAAAACGAACATCTTTTGGAATACCCGCCAACAATGACAATAACTGTTGGACAATAAGCTCGTCGCTTAAGTGAAAAGGTATCTCAACTAGCATCCTACCTTCATCGCTCAGATCCAAGAATTGTGAGTAAACCGATACATCAGTTACTTGTGGAGGCCTTGTCTGTTCGGCAAAGGAGACTTTAGATTTACTAATCCACCAACTTTGAAAGTTGTCGTACTCATAGATGTTACCAATGACAGCCCAAACATTTTTTAGCCTTTCATCTAGGCATTTACCATGCTCATGGCATATCCACCAATAGTCCTTACTTAACCTTAAAAAAGCGATCCACCATAGGTAATCGCTTTTACACGCATCTTGAATTTCTGAAACTTTAGAAGAATAAAAATGCCTTGAAAGCCCTGTATACCAAGGGATCATGACCACCTCCAAATATTTTATTAATTTTTCCAACACTAGCGAAAAATTAATATTTTCTTTTTTTAAGATGTATTCACGATTTCATTATTTGAAATCATTATCACTTTTACAAGGAGATTTAAATGGAAACTCAGATCCAAAGCAATCCGAAAGTTACTATTCCTGCTAATGGCAGAGTAATTGTTGACGCTGATCAATATGAGGACAGCCTTACCGATTTAGACGAATTTGATTTAGCCAAGATATTCACACCAAACATTAATATGGATTTGTCACCAACTCCTTCCCCAGATATGGTGAAGCAAATTGATGATCTATTATCCAAAGGCAAAACATTCAGATCCCTAAATGACAAATATGTTGATAAATTTATCGTTAAAGGCAATGAAGAGCTGTATGAGCTTTTAGGTTCTATTTATGGCTTTATGCTCACTGTGAACGAATCGCCTTATCGTGACCATATTATGAAAAGAATGCGCGAGCACTTAAGCGAAGAGCACTCAATTGTTTTACAAGAAACAGCAGCAATTGAATCTGTTGTTGTGCGCTTTGTAGTGCCTAGCGATCGTCAAACAGCATTTAACTATGCTCGAGTGATGAAAGTAGCTTTCCTTGAGAAAATAGCGGCTAAAGATTTAGCAGGTTATATCAAAGGTCGTGGTGGTATTACTAAGATACAAGATACGATTGCCAATGAAGAAGCCGCCAAAGATCACAAAAAGGTAGTAGCTAAAAAGCTATCTTTGTATAAAAAAGTTTTAATCGCTAAATTGAAAGCCACTGGTCCAGAGATTGAAGTTCCTAAAAGACTTTCGGCTAGCTTTGTTAAGAAAAGCAGTGATGCCGCCTGCTTCGAATTTGCGCTTGTAACAAACATGGGTGGTGAAAAATACAGAATTAATCAGATAGTAAATGTACCCGAGGCAGTTGGTGACCAAATGCTAGGTTTTATTAGCAATCTTAGCATTCCTGACAACAAGGTTGATGAGGCCCAGGAAAAGCTAGATGCGATGAGAGCTAAACTTGGCATTACTTTTGGTTATGGCATGGAGCCAAGTGACAAAGGATATATGGCGCCAGCTAATGTTACACGACCACCAGAAAAAGTAGTTGAAGAAGAAACTGAGACTAAAGAGTAACTTTGCTCTAGGATCGAGAAGCCACCTTGGGTGGCTTTTTCTTTATCTAAGCCCAAGACTGAAAAGATAAAAAATGCGATAATAGAAAGCTTTAGTAAATTTGTCTTTTTCTGCTACACACCGTGTAACACAATAAAACTGACAATGTTGATTATTATAAAAATAATCAATTAAATCAGATACTTAACGATAAAGTAATTACACGAAAGTTACACAATTTTTATAGGCTATTGATTTTAAATGAAAATTAACAAAAACTTTACTGAGTGGGAATGAAAAATTATTTATAAGTAATTGATTTTATTGAAAATAATAAATTTTACCGTAAAACATAGTAAATATAAACACATTTACAATCAAAAGGTTGTGAAAAAAGTTACACAGAAAGTTACACATTTTTGATCTCTACGCGAGGCAGTAGATTTTTTGCTGAAAATTAAAAATAAAATATTTAAAATTAACAACTTATTAATATTTTTATAGTTTCACAATGTGTAACATTTTTTTAGAAATATAAATTGATAAAGTTTATACACAAAAGTTACACAATTTTTATAGGCTATTGATTTCAAATGAAAATAAACAAAAATTTTACTGAGTGGGAATAATCATGAGCCGTGCCTTTGTAAACGAAGAACGTTTTGAGCAAGCCGGCGGCGAGGAATTAGTTGACCGCCCAATTAGTGAATTTGCTAATTACGTGACGCCAACGGGTGCACTGGCACTGCAGGATCAAGAGGCCGCCTTGATGGCCGAACTGGCCCCCTTAAAAAAATCAGCAGAAGACGCCTTTAATAAAGACAAAGTGGCTGAACTTGAGCGCGATTTACGCTACCTAAGAGCCAGGTTGGACAGTGCAGTTCTGGTCGACCCCGCCGGACAAGACCATACAACCGTATTGTTTGGCGCCAGTGTCACGGTGCAAGACGACGCAGGCCAAGCTCATTGCTTTCACATCGTCGGAGAAGACGAAGCCGATGCCGCCATCAATAAAGTCAGCTACGTTTCACCCTTAGCCAAATCTTTAATTGGCCAAAAAGTGGGGGATAACGTGACTTGGTTGCGCCCTGCCGGTAACCTAAATTTAGAAATTCTGGACATACACTACCCATCATGAACGTTACGCAAGCCATAACAGAGCGCCGTTCGGTCAAAGCATTTGACCCACAACATCGAATGTCCGAGCAAGAGATAAACCAGCTCATGTCGCTGGCCATGCTCTCTCCTACTGCGTTCAACATCCAAAATTGGCGTTTCGTTTTGGTAACCGATCCGGTGTTGCGCCAACAAATACGCGCAGCCAGTTGGAATCAAGCACAAGTCGAGGAAGCCACCTTGCTCATTGTATTGACTGCCGATTTAAACGCTTGGGCTAAACAACCCGAACGCTATTGGAAAAACGCGCCTAAAGCCGCCTCCGACGTGTTGGTGTCCATGATAGGTCAGTACTACCAAAGCAACGATCAGGTGCAACGCGATGAAGCCATGCGCTCTTGCGGCATGGCGGCCACCACTCTCATGCTGGCTGCCAAGGAAATGGGTTACGACACCTGCCCCATGGACGGATTTGATTTCGCGGCCGTGAGTAAATTGCTAAATCTCCCGGCCGACCACATTCCATCCATGTTTGTCGTGGTAGGCAAAGCCTTAAAGGCAGCGGCACCTCGTGGCGGTCAATTAGCCATGGACGAAGTCGTCGTCTACAACCAATTTTAACTAATCCGTAGGGGTGCCACTCCTACCCAACACTCTTAAGGGTTCAATGTGTTAATCAGCAACAACATCACCGTGCAATTTGGCGCCAAGCCATTGTTTGAAAACGTATCCGTTAAATTTGGCGACAACAACCGTTACGGTTTGATTGGCGCGAACGGCTGCGGCAAATCCACCTACATGAAAGTATTGGCTGGGGTATTAACGCCCAGCGCCGGTAACGTGGCCATAGACAGCCACGAACGCATGGCCTTTTTACGCCAAGACCAATTTGCCTACGAAGACCAGCGCGTGTTGGACGTGGTGATGATGGGCCACGAACAGATGTGGAAGGCCAACCAAGAAAAAAATGCCATCTACGCTAATTTGGAAGCCACGGAAGACGACTACATGCGTGCTGCCGAGCTAGAAGGCGTGTACGCCGAATACGACGGCTATACCGCAGAAGCGCGCGCCGGTGAATTGCTATTAGGTGTGGGCATCCCCATTGAGCAGCACAATGGCTTGATGAGCGCCGTGGCACCTGGCTGGAAGCTACGCGTGTTATTGGTGCAAGCGTTGTTCTCAAACCCAGACATATTGTTACTCGATGAGCCAACTAACAACTTGGACATCAACACCATACGCTGGTTAGAAGACGTGCTGAATAACCGCGATTGCACCATGATCATCATTTCGCATGACAGGCACTTTTTAAACCAAGTGTGCACGCATACCTGCGACATGGACTACGGCAAAATTGCAATGTACCCAGGCAATTACGACGATTACATGGAAGCCAGCACCGCAGCCCGCGCCCAACAAGCGAAAGACAACGACAAAGCCAAACAACAAGTGGCGGATTTGCAGGACTTCGTGCGTCGATTCTCGGCCAACGCCTCTAAAGCCAAACAAGCCACCAGCCGCGCCAAGCAAATCGATAAAATCAAAATCGAAGAATTCAAGCCGTCCTCACGCCAATACCCCTTCATCCGCTTTGAATACGACGAGCGCGAAAAACTTTACCGTAATGCCGTGGAAATCAAAAAACTTAGCCATGGCTTTGATAAACCGTTGTTTAACGACGTCAGCATGATGTTTGAAGCCGGTGAAAAAGTCGCCATCATTGGCGAAAACGGTATCGGTAAAACCACGTTTCTACGCTGCCTAGCCGGCGATTTGTCGCCTAAGCACGGCGAAGTGAAATGGGCGGAAAAAGCCAACATAGGCTATTTTGCACAAGACCACGAATACGAATTTGAGCAAGGTGAAGACCTGTTTGAATGGATGTCACGCTTTAGGCAAGTGGGCGACGACGACCAAGTGGTGCGCAGCATGTTAGGTCGCTTACTATTTGGCGGCGACGACACCAAAAAATCCGTCAAAGTCCTATCCGGTGGCGAAAAAGGCCGCATGCTCTACGGCAAAATGATGTTGGGTCGCACCAACGTCATGTTGATGGATGAGCCGACCAATCACATGGACATGGAATCCATCGAAGCGCTTAACACCGCCTTGGATAAATACAAAGGCACACTGTTCTTTGTCAGCCATGACCGCGAATTCGTTAGCTCCATCGCCACGCGCATCATTGAAATCAAAGCCGACGGCATAGTCGACTTCAGCGGCAACTACGAAGATTACTTAGCCAGCCAAGGCGTGGAGTAATCGCCACTAAACTAGCCTGCGTTTGACCTAAGTCAATACGAAAGTTAGATGAAAAGATCATATTGGTAAGCACTGCAATGAAGCAGTGTTTGCCATAGGACTTTCATCATGAAACTATTAAGCGATTTACTATCCACTGACTACGGTCTACAAAGCGTCGCCGTGATTGCCTTTGTCTTAGTCATGGTGGTGTTCTTCTCCCTGTACTTCAAACGCCACATGGACCAAGATGCCAAAAATGCCGGCTTGAAATAAAAAATTAGCAATTAGTAAAAAAGATCATTTTGATTGTTAAAGAGTTGATTAAAAAAAACCTCGCAAATGCGAGGTTTTTAACCAACAACTAAATCCTATTTAGATAATAACAAAATCATTTAAACTTAAGCTGGATACACCCGTTAAGGTAGCAACAATTATAGCCACACTAGCAGTGCCGCTTCCATCGGCATCATAAGATAAATTGCCAGTATCAGCGTCAAAAGATAAAAAACTAGTTGCTGTCAATGTCCCGCCATTAGCGCCTTGTACTAAATTAGCCTCGCTGATTTTACCTATAGCGGTAAAAGCTGCAAAAAAATCATTATCCAATGAAATTTTATCGGTACCACTAACAAAGTCAGTGATCGTGTCTGAGTCAGCCGAAGTGATTGATGTTGCTATATCTTCATAAGCAGTGCCGCCTGAATTGGCTGTCATTTGATGTATTTTACCAAACTGGAAAGTATCTTTACCTTCAGAACCAGTCAGTACGTCATGACCACCATTTGAAATGAAGGTATCTGCTTTTGTAGTGCCAATGAAAGTATTCGTATTGCCATTACCGATAAACTTCAATCCATTTTTTGTAACATTACTAGCATCAATAGTGACATAATTATAGCTCTCGCCTAATTTTGCGCCAGTGCCTGTAGATTCAGCAGTTGAAGTTTTAAGATAGGTAGTACCTTGGAGATATTGCATGGCTGAAGCTTGCGTTGAAAGTCTACCCACCATTGAACCAACCTCAACCACTTCCATTAATTTAAAGTTAGTGTCGTTCAGTGTTACGAGGCCAAAATTTTCGTTAAGCGCACCAGCGGCAACCCTCAATGTATCCGTACCTGCACCACCAATAATCACGTCACCCGTTACCCATTGCTTTTCACCGGTACTGGATTTACCCTCGCCATTACCCAATAGGCCAGTAAAGCCGCTAATGACAAATAAATCATCACCAGCGCCACCATCTAAGTAATCTGCACCTTGGCCACCAACAATGAAATCGTTACCTGCACCAGCATAAAACGTGTCATTTCCCTCTCTTGAGGTGAAATTCTCCACCCCCGCTGAGCCGATCACATAATCATTATTATTGGAGCCGTCAAAACGTCCGTATTTTCCATAAGAAGCAATAGCAACATCTGCAAAAGCGTCTTTGAAATCAAACTTCAAGCTCACGCCATCATGTGCCAAATAAGCGGTTGAGGCATCATCTAACTGCACGTCCGCTTGGTAATAATTATAAGCGCCAGCTGTAGTTGTTTGTGAGGCTACCCCAGCGACCACATTAAAAGCCGCTTCATCAGCTTCAGCAACGATAGTGACCGTTTCTTTTTTGCCGCCGGCCGTACCGTAAAAATGCACCCCCGGGTTTATTGCCCCTAAATCAGTGGATCCACCTGCGGCATCATATGCCTCGCCGGATATTTTGATACTAACGCCATTGGCTAATTTAATTTTCTCAATTTGGGTAAATGACAAATTAGTAAAGTCACCAGATTGTTTGAATACAATCATGTCGGTGGCATTAGGTGTTCCTAGCTTCGAAGCCGCCGTTGAAATTGTCGTTGATTTTGTCGCAGTGCCTGCAGTATTTGTCCATTGATAATCTAGCACCAAAGTTGCGTCAGTAGCATATGTAATCGATTGCGCCACAGTTGCGGTGCCGCCCAATGTGAAAGTGCCAGCGGCAGCATGGCCTGAATTATCTTTAGTGCTAGTACCACCAATGATGCTGGTGCCGGCAGCTACTTTATTCGTAGTAATTGTAAAAGTGTCAGAAGCTGCGCTGCCTGTATTTGTTACGCCTGATGTAAAAGTTGTCATGGAATATTCCTATTAATTGAAAATTAAATATGTCTTACAAAAATCTTCCTTTAATAAGCAAAGAATATGCCGTTAATAATTAATCATAAATATTAATGAGTTACATAATTTCTGCAATTCTTATTGGTGGTTGTAGGTAGCCAAATGTGAAGTTTTATGGTTATATACTACCAAAGTAGTAGATTGATGATAATAACGCTTCAACAACTATTCTGAGACGTCTTCTCAACCATGAATACACAATCATCATTGACTTACATTAAGTTTTTGAACTTAGCCAAAGCCATTCGTGAGCTCACTCAATTCCCTGCATTAAATCCAATGGAAGAACACCTGTTGAATTATTTTGCATTAGCATGGCA
>CANNEG010000068.1:0-8294 GCA_947503455.1 Betaproteobacteria bacterium | reverse complement strand
ATTGCCGCCGCCAATAAAACTGATATTCATTTTATTATTCATACGCTGGCATTATCCTATTGAGTCAATTGATATTAAATGTCTATTTTCTGGCACCAAACAAAGCTGAGCCTATTCGCACAATTGTCGCACCTTCTTCTATTGCAATCTGGTAGTCATCTGACATGCCGATAGAAAGGGTATCTAAAGTAAACCCTTTTTCTAACAAGGCATCATAACATTCTCGTACTTGTTTGAATTGTATGCGCTGTTTATTATTATCATTGCTTGGCTCGGGTATCGCCATTAAACCACGCAGCTTTAATCGAGGAAGTTTTGATATAGCGCTTGCCAGTGCTTCCAAATCTTGTTGGGTAACACCACTTTTGCTCTCTTCATTGCTAATGTTAACCTGAATACACACATGTAATGGCGCTAGCGTTTCAGGCCTTGCATCATTCAAGCGCTGCGCTATTTTAAGTCTATCAATGCTATGAACCCAATTAAAATGTTGCGCAATTAATTGTGTTTTATTGCTCTGTATGGGCCCAATAAAGTGCCATTCAATAGCTAAATCAGCGAGTTGCGACTGCTTGTCTAAAGCTTCTTGTAAGTAGTTCTCGCCAAACAGCTTTTGACCAGCAGCATGAGCTTCACGAATGGCTAGTGCTGATTGTGCTTTGCTAACGGCAAGCAAATTTACGGACTGTGTACGATGATTAGCCAATTTAGCTAATTGAATAGTTGCTAGAATATCTTGCAAGCGATTGCTAATTGAGGTCATAATTCATTAAGCTTAAATTTGATAAATTTAACATTAACATTTATAGCTGATTGATCGTATTGAACATAGCGTTTGAAATGGCACTTTAAGATATAACACAATAAATTATAACAGGAGCAAGTTGTGGATATTTCAGATTTACTCGCATTTTCAGTTAAAAATAAAGCCTCAGATTTACATCTATCTGCAGGTTTGCCGCCAATGATTCGTGTGCATGGTGACATTCGTAAAATTAACGTGCCCGCTTTTGATCATAGTCAAGTACATGACATGGTCTATGACATTATGAGCGATGGCCAACGTAAATCCTATGAAGAGACTTTAGAGTGCGACTTTTCATTTGAAATTCCTAATTTAGCAAGGTTCCGGGTAAATGCTTTTAATCATAATCGTGGTTCTGGTGCAGTATTTCGTACTATTCCATCTAAAATATTGTCGCTTGAAGATCTAAACTGCCCTGCAATTTTTAAAGATATTGCTGATACGCCACGCGGTCTTTGTTTAGTGACAGGGCCTACAGGATCAGGTAAATCGACAACGCTGGCGGCGATGATTGATTATATTAACGATAAAGAATTCGGCCATATTTTAACGGTGGAAGACCCGATTGAATTTGTTCACACTTCAAAAAAGTGTCTAATCAATCAACGTGAAGTTGGTCCGCACACCCTTTCTTTTAATAACGCGTTACGCTCAGCATTGCGTGAAGATCCTGATGTGATTTTGGTGGGCGAATTGCGTGACTTGGAAACAATCCGCCTTGCGCTTACTGCGGCTGAAACAGGCCATATGGTGTTCGGTACGTTGCATACTAGCTCAGCTGCCAAAACAATTGATCGTATCATTGATGTATTCCCAGCGGCTGAAAAAGAAATGGTACGTTCTATGCTTTCAGAATCTTTACGTGCGGTAATCTCACAAACATTATGTAAGACAAAAGACGAGCAAGGCCGGGTTGCCGCACATGAAATTATGATTGGTACGCCTGCCATTCGCAATTTGATTCGCGAAGCTAAAATACCGCAAATGTATTCAGCGATTCAAACGGGCCAAAATGTTGGAATGCAGACGCTCGATCAAAATTTACAAGATTTAGTTAAGCGTGGCGTAATTTCAGCGAATGAAGCACGTAGCAAGGCGGCTAATAAAGATAATATTATGGGTTAAACCGTTATTGGTTGATACCCGTTACTTGATGAAAATAGGTGAATAATGGAAAAAGGTCAGGCAGAAAAGTTTGTATTTGATTTATTGCGCTTAATGTTGGCAAAAAACTCGTCAGATTTATTTATCACCGCTGGTTTTCCACCGGCCATGAAGATAGACGGGAAGGTCACGCCAGTAAGTAGCCAAGTGTTGTCAGGACAGCAGGCGCGAGAAATTGCACGTGCCGTTATGAATGACAAACAGACTTCTGAATTTGATGCTACAAATGAATGTAACTTTGCGATTGGCATCCCTAGCGTTGCACGTTTTCGTGTGAATGCCTTTATTCAGCGTGGGTCTGTTGGGCTGGTGTTTAGAACTATCGCCACAAAAATCCCAGAGTTTGAAGAGCTGGGTTTGCCCGAGATATTGAAAGACGTTGCCATGACTAAGCGCGGCCTGGTGATATTTGTTGGAGGCACAGGTTCAGGTAAGTCAACTTCATTAGCGGCAATGGTTGGCTATCGCAATCAAAATAGTTATGGGCATATTATTACGATTGAAGACCCTGTTGAATTCATCCATGAGCATAAGAACTGCATTATCACGCAGCGTGAAGTAGGGGTTGATACTGATAATTGGCATATCGCTTTGAAAAACACTTTGCGCCAAGCGCCTGATGTAATTTTAATT
Organism: Betaproteobacteria bacterium; assembly: GCA_947503455.1. Taxonomy (GTDB): domain Bacteria; phylum Pseudomonadota; class Gammaproteobacteria; order Burkholderiales; family Methylophilaceae; genus Methylotenera. Next base: position 5,692 of record CANNEG010000068.1, on the reverse strand, counting down.
GGTGAAATTCGTGATCGTGAAACGATGGATTATGCAATCGCTTTTGCAGAAACCGGCCACTTATGCATGGCTACTTTACATGCCAATAGTACCAATCAGGCCTTAGATCGCATTGTTAACTTCTTCCCAGAAGAGCGCCGTCATCAGTTGCTTATGGATTTATCTTTGAATACGCGTGCTTTTATTTCACAACGACTTATCGCTAAAAAAGACGGTAAAGGTCGGGCGGCGGCGATAGAGATCATGCTTAATTCACCATTGATTTCAGATTTGATTTTCAAAGGAGATGTGCATGAAATTAAGTCAATTATTGCTAAATCACGTGACATAGGCATGCAAACATTTGATCAGGCACTATTTGATTTACATGAAGCGGATGTCATTACCTATGAAGATGCATTGCGAAATGCAGATTCGGAGAACGATATTCGATTGAAAATTAAATTAGAAGGTAAGGCTACGCATGGAAAAGATTTATCTGCTGGCTTAGATAGTTTAGGCATTGTTTAGCATTTTGACAGGTACAGACCATTTAACTTTGATATACGACTTGTCCGTGCACTAATGTAAATTTAACTTTCCCAGCCATTTCTAAGCCATTAAAGGGTGTATTTTTACCTTGGCTTTTTAAGGCGCTGGGGCTTATTTCCCAGTATTGCTTAGCATCAAAAATACAAATATCAGCATCACTATTTAAGCTGAGATTCCCAGCAGGTATCCCTAAAATTTTTGCAGATGCTAGGCTAACGAGCGCAATTGAGGTTAATAGGTCAACTTTTTCTTGCTGAGCCCATTTTAATGTGAGCGCCAGTAGCAACTCTAAACCAGTTGCGCCAATTTCAGCTTCAGCAAAGGGCGCTAATTTAGCATCGTCGTCAACAGGCGTGTGGTCAGAACAAATGGCGTCAATGGTGCCATCTTTTAGACCGGCAGTTAAGGCGTCTTTATCACGCTGAGTACGTAATGGTGGTTTTAGATGGCAGTTTGTATCAAAAAACCCGATATCATGCTCAGTGAGGTGTAAATGGTTGGCACTTACATCGCAGCTAATATTGACACCCTGTTTTTTAGCTTCGCGTATCATGCCTACGCCTTCAGCAGTTGATAAGCGGCTGATGTGCACTTTGGCACCGGTTTCTTTGGCAATACGCAATATGCTGGCAAGTGCCAGCGCTTCAGCAGCACTAGGAATGCCTTTTAGCCCTAGCCTACTTGCTATTTCACCATCATGCGCCACGCCATCTTTGGCTAAAAAAGGTTCTTCTGCATGCAAAAATAATGTAAAGCCAAATGTTGCGGCATATTCCATGGCGCGCCATAGCACTTGGGTATCAGTAATCGCAATGTTAGCTTGTGAAAAACCTACACAACCTGCCTCGCGCAATTCTCCCATTTCAGAAAGTATTTTGCCTTGCAGTTGGCGTGTAAGTGCGCCCAATGGATACACGTGAGCTAAATTAAGCTGTTTAGCACGATGTTTTAGCATTTCTACTAGCCCAGGTTCATCTAGCACGGGATCAGTATCAGGCGGACACGCTAGGCTAGTTACACCGCCAGCAACGGCGGCCTGCAGTTCGCTAATGAGCGTGGCTTTGTATTCATCGCCTGGTTCGCGTAGCCTAGCAGATAGGTCAACTAAACCTGGACAGATAATTAAGTTGTTCGCATCTATGGTTTGATTTGCAACAAAGCCTTCAGGTGCTTTGCCTAACCCAATAATTTTGCCGGCACCAATAAACACATCGAGTTGACTATCAATATTGTTTTTAGGGTCTATGACGCGCCCATTTTTGATATGAATTTTCATGACTGATTTCCCGATATTTGGCCACCTGCTAGCATGGCCATGACTGCCATGCGAATAGCAATACCATAAGTCACTTGTGGCAGAATGACGGATTGTTGGCCATCTGCTACGCTAGAATCAATTTCTACGCCGCGGTTCATTGGGCCAGGGTGCAATACAATCGCATCCGGTTTGGCTAAGCTTAATTTTTCTTGAGTAAGGCCGTAAGTTTTAAAGTATTCTTGTGCACTGGGCAACATAGCGCCATTCATACGCTCATTTTGCAGGCGTAGCATCATCACAACATCAACATCTTTTAGGCCGGCTTTCATGTCATGGAACACGTGCACGCCTAGTTTTTCTACTTGCGCGGGCAATAGTGTTTTAGGGGCAATGACGCGCACTTCAGGTACACCTAATGTTGTGAGTGCATGTATTTCAGAGCGGGCAACACGTGAGTGCAGCACGTCACCGACGATAGCCACTCTTAAATTATGCAAGTCTGGTTTATATTTACGGATGGTAAACATATCCAGTAAACCTTGTGTTGGGTGTGAGTGACGACCATCACCAGCATTGATGACGTGAATGTGCTCGGGTACATGTTTTGCGATAAAGTGTGCAGCGCCAGATTGTGAGTGACGCACCACAAACATGTCTGCATGCATGGCAATAAGGTTGTCCACCGTATCTAAGATTGTTTCGCCCTTAGATTGCGAAGAGGTATTTACATTTAAGCTGATGACATCAGCAGACAGTCGTTTAGCGGCAATTTCAAAGGTGGTGCGAGTGCGGGTGCTATTCTCAAAAAACAGGTTGCAGACTGTTTTACCACGTAATAACGGTACCTTTTTGACTTCACGTTCAGCCACACCAACAAATGATTCTGCGGTATCTAAAATTTGATTTAATATTTTTTTGGGCAATCCTTCAATAGATAGAAGGTGTCGTAAGCGGCCATCAGAATCTAATTGAGGGTTATTCATGCGAGTGTTGTGCCTGATTGGTTGATTTAAGTATCGATTTCAGTTCTAGGCATAAAGTGCCATCAGCATTTTGTGTTAATTGCAAGTTTTCTGTTGCTGCAAGCGGCATGTCAATAGCAGTAATCTGTGGTGCAATAGGTAGCTCGCGTCCACCGCGGTTGACCAGTGCAACTAAGGTGATGCTGGCAGGGCGGCCATAGTCAAACAGTTCATTCATAGCTGCGCGAGTGGTTCGGCCTGTGTAAAATACATCATCAATCAAAATAATGTGTTTATTTTCAACGTCAAAAGAAATTTGACTGGGCCGGTTTTCAGTTTTTAGGCCACGTTTGGCGTAGTCGTCTCTATAAAATGAAACATCTAATGTTCCGTGCTGAATCGATTTGGCAGTAATAGTGCTGTCTAATAGCACCAAGAGTCTCTGCATTAACCAAACCCCACCACTTTGAATGCCTACCAGCGCAGTATTATTTTGCAATAAAGGCTGAATCTGTTGCGCGAGTTTTTTTAGCAGATCTTCTGCATTGGGTAGATTGTTAGGTTCTGAAGTCATTTGCATATTTTACTCGTAATTTCCATCATCATGCTTTGTGATCAAAACGTGTATTTAAATTCCATCAAAATAGCTTTGTAATATTGTCTGCGCAGCAACTTGATCTAGCATGACCTTTTGCGCGCGTCCTTTAATGCCAACTTGCTTTAATAAATCGCTCGCTTCAACAGAACTATATCGCTCATCAATCAGTATGACAGGAAGATTAAATCTACCATTAAGCCGGCGTGCAAATTTTTTGCACAGCTGCGTTACGCTTGTCTCTGCGCCCTCTAAGTTTAAGGGCAAGCCAACAATCAGTAATTTCGGCTGCCATTCTTTGATCAGTTGGCTAATCACTTCAAAGCGTACTTCATTACTTTCATTATCAATGACTGTGAGTGGGTTGGCATTGGCTAAAACATGTTCGCCTACGGCCACACCAATCCTTTTCTCACCAAAATCAAAACATAAGACAGTGCTGGCTAATATAATCTTTGCGTCGTACACATTTTCGTTATCAATCAGCTGGCCGTGCGATGTCGGGTTGATATTAAGCGCTATGGACATTAGGCATGGCCCGCCACATCAGACAGCATTGCAGGGTCAACGCCCAATAGCGCTAGCGTCGCATTAAGTTTGTCGTCATGTTTAGTTTCATACAATATTTTATGTAGCGTTTCTACATCTTTTGCTTGTACCGATAGCCAAGAGTTTTGCGCAATTTCTTGCTCCAACTGACCTGGTATCCATCCGGCATAACCTAATGTGAGCAACATTTTTTCTGGGCCAACACCAATTGCGACTGATTCTAAAATATCTTTTGAAGTGGTGAGGGCGGTATTCTCGGCAATAGTGATGGTGCTATCCCATTCGCCAGCGGGTTGGTGTAATACAAAACCACGCTCAGGTTGCACTGGGCCACCATAAAGTACATGATTTTGTGCAACAACACTGTTGAGTAATTCAACGTTTATTTTTTCAAATAAAGTTTCGTAAGTAACGTCAGTAGGACGATTAATCATAACGCCCATGGCGCCATCTTGATTATGGGTGCAGATGAAAGTGACTGACTTAGAGAAAAATGGATCCGTCATGGCGGGCATCGCGATGAGGAAGTGACCTGTAAGATTAACGTTTTCCAATTTTTTTATTTTAACATAGATGTCTGTTTATTATAACAAAAATATATAAAATCGCGGTTATTATGCCTCTAAATACCCAGTAACCTCTAATCCAAAACCCGCCATACTTGGCATTTTTCGTGGTTTGGCTAGCAGTTTCATTTTACCCACACCACAATCCAATAGTATTTGTGAACCTATGCCATAAGTGCGTAATTCTTGGTTAATGCGCACCGGTTGATCAGCTCCAAGAATTCGATCAACAATGGCTTCTCCTGTTTCTTGCTGATGTAATAACACCATGACGCCAGACTCGGCGCTAGAGATGGTTTTCATGGCGGCTAGCGTATTCCAGCTATGAGAACAGCTGGAGCTATCAAGTAAATCAAATATTGATAGTGGTTCATGTACGCGTACTAGGGTTTCTTTGGTAGATATTGGCGTACCTTTGATTAGAGCTAAATGCGTTTCTTTGGTAATTTTGTCGTGGTATGCAATCAGCTTCATTTCACCGTAAGGTGTTTGAATCATACGTTCGGCAGCACGCTCTACTAGGCTTTCCGTTTGTGCGCGATATTGAATTAAATCGGCAATCGTGCCGATTTTAAGCTGGTGTTCGGCGGCAAATGACATTAAATCAGGTAAGCGTGCCATGCTGCCGTCATCTTTTAATATTTCACAGATGACGCTAGTTGGCTCGCAGCCAGCTAACAGTGCCAAATCACAGCCAGCCTCGGTATGCCCGGCACGCACCAGCACGCCGCCATCCATAGCCGCCAGTGGAAAAATGTGACCAGGGCTAACAATGTCATGAGGTTTAGCTGTTTTTGCGACGGCAGCTTGTATGGTATGCGCTCTATCAGCCGCAGAGATACCAGTAGTCACACCTTCAGCTGCCTCGATAGAGACGGTGAAGTTGGTCCCCATGCGGGCTCCATTTTTTTGCACCATTTTAGTGAGGTTTAATTGTCGACAGCGTGCTTCGGTGAGCGTCAGGCAAATAAGGCCGCGGCCATGTTTTGCCATAAAGTTAATGTGTTTTGCTGTTGCAAATTCAGCCGCCAGTACTAAATCACCCTCATTTTCTCGATTTTCATCGTCGACTAACACCACCATGCGGCCGTGTTTAATTTCTTCAATAATCTCTTTGGCGGTACTAATGGTCACGTTATCTTTCCAGTCACTTAAATTGATGGCTTGCTAAATCAGTCGTTTTCTTCAGCCCACAATGTCATACGTTCCACGTAACGTGCAATTTGGTCTA
>CANNEG010000067.1:0-8920 GCA_947503455.1 Betaproteobacteria bacterium | reverse complement strand
ATTTGAGATATTTCATAAGATGATGAAAAGTAGGACAGGAGCATAAAAATGATGAAAAAACCAACAATAAACCATATAGATATGGATAAGTGGCTGACCGATAACAATATTACTGAGATTGAATGTTTGGTGCCAGATTTAACTGGCGTTGCCCGCGGTAAAATTTTGCCGCGCGAAAAATTTTCTACAGAGCGCGCTATGCGTTTACCAGAAGCAGTGTTTGGTATGACGGTAACCGGCGAATCCCCAGAAGGTTATGAGGGTTATGACCGTGTATTTGGTTTTACAGATAAAGACATGGTGCTATTGCCGGACCCCACCACCCTCAGAGTCGTACCTTGGGCTATTGATCCTACTGCACAAGTGATTATGGATTGCGTCGATCATCAGGGTAAGCCGATAGATTTTGCTCCTAGAAATGTTCTGCGCCGTGTGACTAATTTGTACAAAAATTTAGGCTGGACACCCATTGTGGCACCAGAGTTGGAGTTTTATTTACTCGAACGCAATATCGATCCTGATATTGCGCTTAGCCCACCTGTAGGGCGAAGTGGTCGTAAGGAAACGAGCCGTCAGTTGTATAGTATTGATGCGGTAAACGAATTTGACCCATTGTTTGAGGATATTTACGACTATTGCGATTTGATGGGTTTAGAGTTGGATACGCTGATTCACGAGTTTGGTGCAGGGCAGATGGAAATCAACTTTTTGCACGATGAACCTATGTTGCTAGCGGATAAAACATTTTTCTTTAAACGCACCTTGCGTGAAGTTGCTATGCGACATGGTATGTATGCCACTTTTATGGCAAAGCCTATGCAAAACGAGCCGGGCTCAGCTATGCATATTCATCAAAGTGTGATTGATACTAAAACGGGACTAAATATTTTTAGCAATCCTGATGGTAGCGCTTCTCCCATTTTCTATAACTACATAGCAGGTTTGCAAAAGTATTTACCCGCCGCTATGGCATTACTTGCGCCCTATGTAAATTCCTATCGCCGTATTGTCCGTAATGGTGCTGCACCGATTAACATTGAGTGGGGCTACGATAACCGCACGGTAGGTATTCGGGTGCCCATTTCTGATCCGGCAGGCCGTCGTGTTGAGAATCGAGTGGTGGGTGCAGATGCAAATCCATATTTGGCTATGGCTGTTACATTGGCTTGTGGTTACTTGGGTATTGTTGAAAAACTAAAACCCACTGAAGTGACTACTGGCAGTGCTTATGCTTCAGACTACCAATTGCCACGTGGTTTATCAGAAGCTATCCGTGAGTTAGAAAATGCTAAGGCACTGCATGAAGTGTTGGGTAAGGATTTTATCGATGTCTATTTGGCGGTAAAAGAAACTGAGCACGATGAATTTATGCGCGTCATTAGCCCGTGGGAAAGAGAGCATTTATTAATGCATGTTTAACGAGAAAAATTCACTGTGACAACAATGTATTGATGATTGGAATTGAGCGCAATATGACAAATACCAAAGAAATCCAGGCGATTGATTCAGCCCATTACCTACATCCTTTTACGGATCATAAAAGTTTGGCAGAAAAGGGCGCACGTATTATTACTAAATCAGAAGGCATCTATATTTGGGACTCTCATGGTGAGAAGATTTTAGATGCAATGTCAGGCTTGTGGTGCGTCAATGTGGGGTATGGTCGTCAGGAATTGGTGGATGCAGCAGCGAAGCAGATGCAGGAATTGCCGTATTACAATAGTTTTTTTCAAACGACTAATGTGCCGGCGGTAAAACTGGCTGAGCGTATTGTTAAGTTGGCGGGTGACAATTATTCACATGTGTTTTTTAGTAGTTCAGGCTCAGAGTCTAATGACACTAATGTCCGTATGGTTCGCCATTACTGGGCTACATTAGGGCAACCAGAGCGTAAAGTGATTATTAGCCGTAAAAATGCCTATCATGGATCAACGATGGCGGGCGCTTCACTTGGCGGTATGAGCTATATGCATGAGCAAGGTGGGCTGCCGATTCCAGACATTGTTCATATTGAACAGCCTTATCATTATGGCCTTTCACCCACTCAAGATAAGGATGCTTTTGGTATTGAGGCTGCAGGCTGGCTTGAGAAAAAAATTCTAGAGGTGGGTGCTGAAAAAGTTGCAGCATTTATTGGGGAGCCAGTACAAGGCGCTGGGGGCGTGATTATCCCCCCTAAAACCTATTGGCCTGAAATCCAGCGTATTTGTGACAAGTACAATATTTTATTGATTTGTGATGAGGTTATTTGTGGTTTCGGCCGACTTGGCTATTGGTTTGGCTCCCACTTGCTGGGCTGTAAACCTGATTTAATGACTTTTGCTAAAGGGGTCACTTCAGGATACATACCACTTGGTGGTGTTGTCATTAGTAAAAGAGTCGCCAAAGTGTTGATTGAACAAGGCGGGGATTTTAATCATGGATACACTTATTCGGGCCACCCTGTTGCCTGCGCAGTAGCGCTCGCTAATATCGATATTTTAGAGCATGAGGGTTTGGTCGATAAAGTTCGCAATGAGACGGGGCCGTATCTTGCGCAACGATTTTCAGAATTATCTCAACATCCATTGGTCGGAAGCGCTGAAACCTGCGGCTTAGTCGCAGGTTTAGCTTTAATGAAAGATAAAGCCAAGCACGTTGCTTTTGATGAATCCCTAGGCGTCGGGATGATGTGTCGTAACCACTGTTTTTCTAGTGGCTTAATTATGCGTGCGGTAGGTGACAGAATGATTATCGCGCCGCCGTTAGTGATTACTAAAGCGCAAATAGATGACATGATTAATCTCATTAAGAAATGCTTAGATGCGACGCTTGACGAACTAAAAACACTTGATTTGATAGATTATTAATAAGTGAAGCAATGTTTTATAACATGTGATTTGAACATGTTAGAATAATTTCGTTATCGCGTTTTAATTAGTATGAGTTGTTGGTTTTTAAATGTTTATTTTCAGTTCTTATTTGGGAGACGTTTTGATGAGTACACTATTTAACAAACGCTTACTTAACAAATATGTGTTAAGTGCTTTGCTCGGCTTAACTGCGGGTTTCGGTACTATTACAAGTTACGCCGCAACAGAAGAAAAAGTTCTAAATATCTATAACTGGTCAGATTACCTAGCGCCAGAAACAATTCCTAACTTTGAAAAAGAAACAGGCATTAAAGTGCGCTATGATATTTTTGATAGCAATGAAATTTTGCATGCAAAATTAGTTGCTAGAAAAACGGGCTATGACATTGTTGTACCTTCATCCAATTGGGCTAAGTTGCAGATTGACGGCGGCTTATTTCAAAAATTAGATAAAACGCAATTGCCTAACTGGAAAAATTTAGATCCAGGTATTTTGAAGCAGATGGAGGCGTTTGATCCTGGCAATGCCTATTTAGTCGATTGGCTTTGGAGTTACACCACAGTAGGGATTAATGTGGATAAGGTTAAAAAAGCCTTAGGCACTACACCTATGCCAGACAATGCCTGGGATTTAGTGTTCAATCCAAAATACACTACCAAGCTAAAATCTTGTGGCATTACCATGCTAGATACTGCCTCTGAAGTATTCCCGATTGCGTTACATTATTTGGGCAAAAATCCTTATACTAAAAATTCAGCAGACTACCAAGCAGCCTTTGATATGCTGAAAAAAGTACGCCCGGATGTGAAGCGCTTTAATTCTGGGGGGCAAATTGAAGACTTAGCCAGTGGACAAGTATGTGTGGCTTTAGGTTGGGCGGGTGACTTCAACTTAGCGCGTAAACGTTCAATTGAGAATAAATTAGAGCAAAACATTGTCGCGCTAGTGCCCAAAACAGGAGGGTTATTGTTTATGGATACCATGGCAATTACAGCAGATGCCGCACATCCAAGCAATGCACATAAGTTTATTAATTACATCTTGAAAGCTGAAGTGCATGCAGGACTAACTAATGCAGTGACTTATGCAAATCCTAATAAAGCTGCGACACCATTTGTAGACCCGGAAATTAAGAATAATAAAACGATCTTTTTACCAGCGGCCGATGTTGCCAAATTAATTCCGCCAGGTAATGTTGATAACAACACGCGACGCACAATGACGCGTCTGTTTACACGTTTTAAAACTGGCTTGTAAATACAATTCGTTAATAGCACCCCTAATAGTTTAAATTGTTAGGGGTGTTAGTTTGTATTTATATCATCTTTAAGACACATTCTATTGGGATATAGGGGTATCTATGGCGATAGCACCAAAGGCTAATACAGTCCGTGAAGATTTGCTGCGGGTTGAGGGTGTCACTAAGATCTTTGATGGTATTGTGAGAGCTGTAGATGATGTTTCGCTGACGGTAGCTACGGGTGAAATTTTCGCATTACTTGGCGGCTCAGGATGTGGAAAATCAACTTTATTGCGTATGCTCGCCGGATTTGAAGCGCCCACAAAAGGTAAGATTTTCTTGGCAGGTGAGGATATCACTAACTTACCGCCTTATCAGCGACCTATCAATATGATGTTTCAGTCATATGCGCTTTTCCCGCATTTAACTGTTTGGGAAAACGTCGCATTTGGTTTGCGTCGAGATCATATGCCTAAAGAGCAGGTTGCAGAGCGTGTGGAATCGATGTTGAGTTTAGTGCAATTAACTAAATATGCTAAACGTAAGCCACATCAACTTTCCGGTGGGCAACAGCAACGCGTTGCTTTAGCACGCAGTTTAGCAAAGCGCCCTAAACTTTTATTATTAGACGAGCCGCTAGGCGCACTAGATAAAAAATTACGTGAAACGACACAGTTAGAGCTGGTCAATATTATTGAGGAAGTCGGCGTGACCTGTGTGTTAGTGACACATGATCAGGAAGAGGCAATGACGATGGCATCGCGTATTGCGGTGATGAGTGAAGGTTACTTTCTACAAGTAGGCTCGCCTGATGAAGTTTATGAAATGCCTAATAGTCGCCAAGTGGCAGATTTTATTGGCAACGTTAATATATTTGATGGCGTGGTGGAAGAGGACGAATCTGACCATGTGACAGTACGCTGCTCAGATTGCCTACATTACGTCGGTCACGGTATTAGTGGCAATTCAGGGATGTCAGTTGGTGTGGCTTTAAGGCCTGAAAAGATTTTATTAACCAAAGAAAAGCCTGAAGGTGAATACAATTGGTGTGAAGGTGAAGTGACAGAAATTGCTTACTTTGGCGCATATACAACCTATCACCTTAAGCTCAATAGTGGCAAAGTCATTAAGGCACAGGAACTGAATAACACCCGTGATTTAAGTTTTGGCTTAACTTGGGGTGATCGCGCATTTGCACGGTGGAGCGACCTTGCAATGATTGTGCTGACTCAATAATTGGATGCATGTAATGAATAAAATTACAAATTACGTGCGAAGCTTCTTTAATGGCCGTCATGTGGTAATTGGCGTTCCTTATTTATGGTTTCTGATGTTGGCCTTAGTGCCATTATTAATTGTGCTGAAAATTAGTGTCTCTGAAATGGAATCTACATCTGTTTCTAGCATGATTAGCTGGAGTGAAGGTTGGCCAGCAATTAAATTAAATTTTGCTAGTTATGTATTCATTGGTTCAGATGAACTGTATGTCCAGACTTATCTCTCTTCACTCAAGTATGCTTTATTAACAACGGTCATTTGTTTGGCTATTGGCTACCCATTCGCCTATTTTATGGCACGCTCACCCAAACATCTGCAACCTATGTTGTTGATGTTGATTATGCTGCCATTTTGGACTTCATTTTTATTGCGTATTTATGCTTGGAAAACGCTGTTGGTCAACAATGGTGTGATTAACAACGTGCTGATGAGTCTTGGGGTTATTAACGCACCTTTGGAAATGATGAACACACCGTTCTCATTGATGGTCGGAATGGTGTACTCATATTTGCCATTTATGATATTGCCGCTTTATGCCAATTTGTCTAAATTAGATATGCGTTATCTAGAAGCAGCGGCAGATCTTGGTACTAGTCCATTTAAAGCTTTTTGGCTAATTACAGTGCCGTTGTCAAAAGCTGGCATTATTGCAGGCTCTATGTTGGTGTTCATTCCTGCGGTGGGTGAGTATGTCATTCCTGAATTACTAGGTGGCCCAAACACGCTGATGATAGGCCGTGTGCTGTGGGATGAATTCTTCAGTAACAATGATTGGCCGATGGCTTCAGCGGTTGCCGTGGTTATGATATTACTCATTATGTTGCCCATGGCAATCTATAATAAATATCAATCTGAGCAATCAGAGCTTAAATCATGAATACCAACATGATTAAGTGGTTTAGCCAAAGCTGGATGATTATGGTGTATATGTTCTTGTATATGCCTATCGTCACTCTAGTCATTTTCTCCTTTAACGATTCACAATTGGTGACGGTGTGGAGCCATGCTAGCATGAGATGGTACGTAGCGCTGATGAGCGACAGTGACTTGATTGCAGCGGTGGCCCTTTCACTTAAAATTGCTTTTTTTTCTGCTTTGATATCAGTTCTTTTTGGGGTATTTACGGCTTTTTGTTTAAATCGCTATAAGCGCTTTTCTGGACGTACTTTATTGTCTTCTATGGCCACTACACCACTGGTCATGCCAGATGTGATTGTAGGACTATCATTATTGTTAATGTTAGTTTCAATGCAGCATTGGTTAGGTTATCCAGAACGAGGTTTGTTTACCATATTGCTAGGACATGCCTTGCTGGGAACCGCCTATGCCACAGTGGTGGTGACATCACGTTTGCGCGAAATGGATAGTAAATTAGATGAGGCGGCAATGGATTTAGGCTGCCAACCTTTGCAAGTGTTTAGGCTAGTGACGTTTCCTTTGTTGCTACCAGCTTTGGTATCAGCTTTTTTATTGACGTTTACGCTATCTTTTGATGATGTGGTGTTGTCATCATTCTTATCAGGTCCCGGCTACTCGACCATGCCCATGGTCATTTTTTCCCGGGCACGCTTAGGCCTAAATCCAACCATCAATGCGGTTGCTACCGTGACCATTGTTGTGGTGACTTTTGCCGTGATTGCTTCAAGTTTTTATACATCGCATCAAGAGCGCAAGCGTAGGCGCGAGATTGCCCAGGCTTATAGCGATACTAATAAATAACGTAGGCCTGACACTGCTAAGCAATAGTTCCGTGCCTACAATAAACCAAATCCATAGAAGCAGAAAATATCATGGCATTCCAATTAAAACATAGCGTACTTCTTAAAAATAATCGCACCTTACTTGCTGGGCAGTGGGTGGCAGCAGACTCTGGTGAAACGATCCCAGTCAAAAATCCTGCTAACGGTTTGGTATTTGCTCAGGTACCACTGATGGGACAGACTGAAACCAAACGTGCAATTGTGGCCGCCGAACTTGCACAAAAATCTTGGAAGACTCATACAGCTGCCGCACGTTCAGCTATTCTGAAGCGCTGGTTTGATCTCATTATTTTACACAGGGAAGATTTAGCGCAGTTATTAACGGCCGAGCAAGGTAAACCTTTGGCTGAGGCGCGTGGTGAAGTGAATTATGCCGCGAGTTTTATAGAATGGTTTTCTGAGGAAGCTAAACGTGTCTATGGTGAAGTAATACCCGCCCCTATGACAGACAGACGTTTACTGGTGCTAAAACAGCCTATTGGTGTAACTGCTGCCATTACGCCTTGGAATTTCCCAATTGCGATGATTGCCCGAAAAGCTGCGCCAGCATTAGCAGCTGGTTGTAGCATGATTATTAAACCTGCTGAACAAACGCCACTTTGTGCGATTGCCTTAGCGGTGTTGGCAGAAGAGGCTGGCGTACCTGCAGGTGTGTTGCAAGTAATAACGGGTGATGCCCGGGAAATTGGTGCAGCGCTGTGCGAAAGTCCGGTAGTGACTAAGCTTTCATTTACCGGCTCTACTGAAGTGGGTCGAATTTTGATGAGGCAGTGTGCAGATACCATTAAGAAATTGTCACTAGAGTTGGGTGGTAATGCACCGTTTATAGTGTTTGATGACGCAGATTTAGATGCTGCGGTTGAAGGCGCCATGATTAGTAAATACCGCAATGCTGGACAAACTTGCGTGTGTTCTAACCGATTGTTTGTACAAGATGCGGTGTTTGATGAGTTTTCTAAAAAGTTAACTGCTAAAGTAGCGCAACTAAAGGTTGGGGTCGGTAGCGATGAGGGTGTAACCCAGGGTCCGCTTATTGACGATGCCGCTATTGCTAAAGTAGAAAGCCATGTGGCAGATGCGTTAGCTAAAGGTGCGACCTTGATGCAAGGGGGCAAGCGTCATGCATTAGGAGGTACTTTTTTTGAACCTACGGTATTAGCTAATGTAAGTGCAGATGCCTTAATTTTTAGCGAAGAAACGTTTGGACCTGTGGCGCCCTTGTTTCGCTTTAAAACGGATGACGAGGTTATTGAGCTGGCAAATCGAACTGAATTTGGTTTAGCGTCATACTTTTTTAGTCGTGATATTGGGCGCATTTGGCGGGTGGCAGAAGCTTTAGAGTATGGCATGGTGGGCGTGAATACGGGCATGATATCAAATGAAGTGGCCCCTTTCGGTGGCGTAAAACAGTCTGGTCTAGGGCGTGAGGGTTCACATCATGGTATCGACGAATATCTAGAGTTGAAATATGTTTGCATGGCGGGGCTATCATAATGATGAATACTAAAATTGACTGGCATCAACGTGCTAAGGATTTAAAGATTGATGGTCGAGCGTTCATTAATGGTCAGCGAGTGGATGCGGTTGGCGGCCAAACTTTCGAATGTTTTTCGCCGATAGATAACCGTAAGCTAGCTGATGTTGTAAGTTGCCAAGCAGTAGATGTCGATTGTGCAGTCGCCTCCGCGCGAGCGGCATTTAAAGATCGACGCTGGGCAGGCTTATCGCCGCGCGAACGTAAAGAAACCATGATTCGTTTCGCTGATTTACTTATAGCCAACATAGAAGA
>CANNEG010000066.1:0-8956 GCA_947503455.1 Betaproteobacteria bacterium | reverse complement strand
CCTTGAATTCAACCGGTCGATGCAACACACTATTAACTGCGTAAGCAGAAGGAGTGTTGCAAATGAAACAACGTCCGAGAATCTATTACACAGACACACAAAAAGCTTTAATGTGGGATCGCTGGCAAAAAGGGGAATCTCTCCAAAGTATTGCCCAGTTATTTGATCGAAACCACTCATCGATACAACGTATCTTGTCTGAGACTGGCGGTATACGACCACCTCAACGGTCTAGATCCAAATTAGCACTGACTTTAGCGGATCGTGAAGAAATCTCTCGTGGGCTAGCAACCGGTCATTCAATTCGTTTTATCGCTAAGATTCTCAGGCGCCATCCTTCTACTATTAGCCGAGAGGTTAAACGCAACGGTGGCGTCGAATGTTACCGCTCCAGTCAAGCTGATCAAGCCACTTGGGATAGAGCCAATCGCCCCAAGACCTGTAAATTGGTGGAGAATAAAGACTTGGCGAACCTTGTGGCAAGCAAGCTTCAGTTGCAGTGGTCGCCACAGCAGATTGCTGGTTGGCTAAAACAGACTTATCTAGGTAACGAGAACTATCAGGTGTCCCACGAGACCATTTATCGCAGCCTCTTTATCCAAGCCCGTGGCGCCTTGAAGAAGGAGCTCGTTCAGCATTTGCGCCGTACTAGAATAATGCGACGTTCACGTCATCACACGCAGAAGAATGAGAATCACGGTAGGATTTTAGATACGGTATCAATTAGAGATCGACCTGTTGAAATAGAAGATCGTGCGGTACCAGGTCACTGGGAAGGTGATCTATTGTTTGGTGATGCTAATAGCCAAATCGCCACGCTCGTTGAACGCCAGACGCGCTATGTGATGTTGGTAAAGGTCGCTCGCAAAGATACTGAGACTGTTGTCAATGCACTCATCAAGCACGCACACAAGTTACCACAGCAACTGTATCAATCGTTAACTTGGGATCGGGGTAAAGAAATGGCAGCACACAAGCGATTTACCTTGGCAACGGATGTTCAGGTTTACTTCTGTGATCCTCAGCACCCTTGGCAACGTGGTTCTAATGAAAATACGAATGGTTTATTAAGACAATACTTTCCTAAGGGAATGAGTTTAGCCAACTACTCACAAGCCAAACTCAATGCGGTAGCGAGAAAGTTAAATGAACGTCCAAGAAAAACACTAAACTACCAAACACCGGCAGAAAGATTTGCCCAATCCGTTGCATCGACCGGTTGAATTCAAGGCACAAAGCTGCCATTTAGTTTTTGGCAATTAATTTAGAAACTAGCACAGAGAAAGAATATTCAAATTTAAAATTGAATTTCTAGGCATTAAAAGCACGTTTCAGCCGTTGTATACCAGTCGCAAGCTCTGCAGTATTAAGGCTGCCGAAACCAAGCCTGATTGCATTAATTACGATAGGAGATTCAGAAAACAATGGCGCTGGAAGGATTCTTACTTTTTCAAATAATGCTTTTTGAACTAACTTGTTTACATCAATACCGTCATTCAAACGAAGCCAAATAGCCAAGCCGCCATTAGGCGAATCAAAACTTACAAATTCCCCCAGCTCTTTTTGTAGTAAATCGATTAAAACATTGCGGCGCTCGTTGTAAACTTTTAAGGTTCTCCGAATGTGACGCTTAATCTCACCTGATTCCATTAATGCCGCCACAGCAAGCTCCGTAACGGAGTTGCCTTGCCGATCTATAAGCATCACTTCGGATGCACATTGATTGATGATCTCTTTAGACGCAACTAGATAGCCAACTCTTAGACCAGGAGCCAGTACTTTTGAAAGAGATCCTACATAAATCACCCTACCTGCATGGTTACTGCTAGCTAGCGGAAATACTGGGTGGTGGTGAAAATGGAATTCGTGGTCGTAGTCATCTTCCACAATCACAAAATCATATTGCTCAGCAAGAATTAATAATTTTAATCTGCGTTCTGCAGTCATCATTACCGTGGTTGGGAACTGATGGTGCGGCGTGACATATATCGCACTGATCGGATATTTTTTGCATAACACTTCGAGTTCATTCACATCGATACCATGCGCATCTAAGCCCACAGTAAGGATTTTTGCACCGCATGATCTAAATGCTTCACGTGCTGGAGGGTAACTAAGGTTTTCAACAACCACATATTCATTAGCTTTAGCCAAAATGCGTGCGGCTAAAAATATTCCCATTTGGCTACCACGAGCAATGCAAATATTATCTAAATCTATACTTAGACCCCGCTCCATATTCAGCATTTCTGCAATGGCGTGGCGCAAACTCAGCATTCCTTTTGGGTCGCCATAACCGAGCTTATTGCTTCTTACTGGGGCAATAAGCGCATGACGAAAGGCTTTTGAAAGCGTCTCGAAGGGGATTAATCGGCTATCTGGAATGCCATCATTAAAGTCAATTGCCTGCATCAATGCCTCTGTCTCAATGGCTAAAGCATATTTTTCAAGTGCTGGAATAGACTTTTTTCCTATGTGCTGCTTCTCAGGCTTATTGGTATTGCTGAGCGGTGAAAAATGTGGAAGTTTGGCTGAAACAAATGTACCACGCCGACTTTCGGTAGTAAGCCAGCCTTGGGCAATCAGTTCATCGTAAGCCAGTACAACGGTTTTTCTATTGACTTTAAGGCTTTCAGCTAGATCTCTAGTTCCAGGCATGGCTGCGGACGCGACTAGTCGGCCACGTTGAATTTCATCAATAATTTGTTGCGCTATTTGTAAATAGACCACCAAGCCCGATGATTTGGTGATGTGTAAATTGAGATCCCATGAGCGTAGCATTGATGTTACTCCTAAATATTTCTAGCAATTGGTGGCACCCTAAATTTTATTATCTCATTAAAATTTACTGGACCACTAGAATTGTTGAATCTGGATGCCTGAACTGCAATTACATTCTGTTACATTGATGTCATGGTTTATTGTAGGCAATAAGACATTCACCAAATATGAGCAATATAGCTCATACATCACCTTAATCCATCCTTAAAACGGTTAAAGATAAACAAAGGAATTTTATGTCACCTCCATTAGATGCTCAACTCACCGACGTGCGTGCGCACGCTTTAAAACTTGAAGACGAGGTGAATAAAGTCATCGTCGGCCAAAGTAAAGCAGTTCGCTTGATGAATACAGCAATTTTTTCGCGTGGGCATGTGCTGCTAGATGGGGGTGTTGGTGTTGGTAAGACAACACTGTTGCAAGCCATTGCGCGTGGTATCGGCGGGGCTTACGAGCGTATTGAAGGTACGGTGGACTTAATGCCGAATGACTTGATTTATCATACTTATTTAGGTGATGATGGCCGTCCGAAAATTGATGAAGGTCCATTATTGCGTGCAGGTGAAAACTTATCGGTATTCTTTTTTAATGAAATTAATCGTGCCCGCCCACAAGTGCACGCCTTAATGTTGCGCGTGATGGCAGAGCGTCATGTCAGCGCGTTCAAGAAAGAATATCGCTTGCCACACATGATTGTTTTTGCTGATCGTAACCAAGTAGAAAAGAATGAAACGTTTGAAATTCCTTCAGCGGCGCGCGACCGTTTTATGATGGAAATCCCGATTGAAATCCCAACCGATCGTGAAATGAAAAAATCTTTGGTATTTAATACTAAATTTCAGAATGCAGAGAAACTTACTCAGCAAGTGGAAAGTAATATATTGCAGTTTGACCAACTCAATACGTTTTCCGAGCAATTGCAGAATTATATTAAATCAAGTGACGTACTAGAAGAGTATGCGATAGATTTATGGGATGCCACACAACACCCAGAGAAATTTGGCGTAAAAATGGAAAGCGTGGATGTGACGCGCGTTATTCAAACAGGCGCAAGCCCTCGCGGTATGGGTATGCTGATGAAAGCGGCGCGAGTCAATGCGTGGCTGAATAATCGCGATAGCATGTACCCTGAAGATATTCATGCGGTATTCCATGAGGTAATTTCACACCGATTGGTATTCAATAGTATGTACGAAAACCGCAGAACTGCGCTTGCACGTGAACTTACGGCGAACATTATGAGTACGGTGGCAGTACCTAGCCCTACGTTTAGTAAAGCAGCTTAAGTCAAATGAACTTGGCGATACGCAATGCGGCGGATGCGGGCTACGCAAAACCTTTTGAGTACATTGTTTCTTGGAAATCTGCGAGCTTACAATTAGGTAGTCATCGTGGCACCCAGCGTGGATTGGGGTTGGATTATCGTGGCAATGTGAATTTGGTTGATTACCCTGACGCACGGCGCATGGATATTCGCCAAACCCTGCGCGACCCTTTTGAGCAAGTGCAAGTGCGTCAGTTTAATCAAGAAAGTACCACACCGATTTATGCCGTGTGTGATTTATCTAGCTCCATGCAGTTTAAAGGCAAGCAACGCAAGTTAGATAAAGCTATAGAAATTGCTACGGCGGTTGCAAATTCCGCTTACCAAACAGGCGATGTCTTTAGCTTTATTGGCTACAACAACCATGTGCTTGAAGACTTTACGCTGCCCTTAAGTCGTAACCTACATCAATCTAAAGAAGCGATTGCGCAACTGCATGATTATCACAAAATGCGCGTGGGTGCTGAAGGGGTGGTTGACGTCCCTAATTTTCTTGGGCAAAGCCGAGGCCTGGTATTTTGGATTTCAGATTTTCACATGCCACTGAGCTTGATTGAGCAAACGCTCACCGCCATGTCGGGACATCAAGTGATTCCTGTGGTGCTGTGGGATGACGAAGAATACAAGAAACTACCGAAATTTGGCTTTGGCACCATGATAGACCCTGAAACTGGTATGAATAAAACCTTGTTTTTTAGGTATGAAGTCAGGGCGAAATTTATCGCGGCGTTTAATGAACGAAGACACGCATTAGAAGCATTATTTCTCAAGTTTGATAGCCCAGCATTGTTTGTGCACGCCGATTACAAGCCTGAAACCATGACGCATTATTTTGAACATAACATGAGCCTATAAAAGCATGGCTATAGAGATTAAATCAATGAAGAAATCTAAGATAAAAGCAATTTCAAAATTATGCGCTACAGCCTTGATGTTCGTAGGTCTTTCAACCAACTTTACATTACAGGCGGAAGAAGTAAATTCTAAGGCCGCAAAAATAGCTTCACTCACCAACCCAGCCAATACTTACGGCGTGCAGATTGGCGATAAGTTAACACGAGGAATTGTGCTGGAAGTCCCCGCCCCCTACAAAATTTCCGATACGGCGCTTCCTAGAAAAGGCACTAAAAACAATGGGGTTGAGTTGGTTGCGGTGGATATGGTTACAAACCAACAAAAAACACGAACCTTATATACTCTGAGTTTAAGCTATCAAACATTCACCAACCCCAATAAGCCTACGGTGATGCACTTGCCCGCAGAAAAGTTTGTGCTGACAGGCGGCGCAAAGGTAGAGGTGCTAGAAGTGCCTGCTTGGGGATTTTGGCTTTCACCTATTGTCACTGGCGGTATTGAAACAGCACAAAAAAATATTCAGCCTGAAGCCAAGCCGTTGCTGGTAAATGTTGGTACGCACAAAATACGACTTGCAGTGTTTTTGGGTATGTTGGTCGCCAGCTTGCTTGCTTTGCTTTATATCAATGCTGAGGGTAATTGGCTGCCATTTATGGGCGACGCATTTGCAAAAGCGCATCGACAATTGAAACGCTTGGCTAAATCGACTTCTGCAAAAACGGCAGTCGAAGAAAAGCAAGCATTAGTTTTTGTGCATCAAGCGTTTAATCAACATTATGGTGCCAACATGTTTGCCCGTGATATTGAGCATTTTATTAGCCTGCGACCAAGATTCAAAAAAATGAAGGATGAAATCGCACAATTTTTTGATGAATCGAATCAATCTTTATACGCAGTAGAACCACGTAACAGCCATAAAATTATTGCTGATTTGACGCAATTTAGTAAGCGGTTGCGTGATTGTGAGCGGGGCGTCTAATGTCTTTTCTAACTCCTTGGGCATTGTTGTTGCTACCCATCACGCTAATTCCATTTTGGCTAAAAGGCCATCAGGGGAAAATTTATACTTGGTTGGAGATGATGCCTGAGGATAAACTCTCCGACAGGCTCAATTTAGCCATTAAAGTGATTACCGCTTTGTTACTGGCAAGTATTGTGACTGCTTTAGCAAATCCACGCGGACACGATGAAAAATTGCAGCGCGTTGGCAAAGGTGCGCAAACTGTGATGGTGATAGACCGCAGCGTGAGCATGGACCACCCTTTTGCGGGCGACTCGTCGGGCAATGCGGCTGAAATTAAATCAGGCGCGGCACGACGTATTATTACGCAGTTTATTGATTCACGCCCTGACGATATGATGGGTGTATTGGGCTTTACCAACTCAGCTTTATACGGCATTAAAATAACCACCAATCGCGAAGCGATTCACTCTGCGATTGTAGCCGCTACCAGCCCATCGCTTAACCAAACCAATATAGGCGCAGGCCTAACCGAAGGCGTGGGCTTGTTTGATAAAATCGAGAACTCAGGCTCACGCGCCATTATTTTGCTGTCAGATGGCGCGGGTAAGATCAGTCCAAGAGTGAAGTTTTTATTAAGCAACCGCCTAAAAGAGCGAAAACTCAGCATTTATTGGATTATGTTGCGCGAACCAGGCGAACCTAGCATATTCTCTAAAGAAGAATACGCCGAAGATCGCGTACCCAATTCCATTGTATTGCATAAATATTTTCAAGACTTAGGCCTCAAATATAAAGCTTACGAGGCGGACAATCCTGAAACATTGCAATCTGCCATCAGCGACATTGACTCACGCGAGAAAAAATCCATTAAATACACTGAAACCATCGCAGGTTATGATTATTCAAGGGCTTTTATTATCATCGCTTTTATATTGGGTTTGTTGATTTTGACGATTAAAAATTTGACCATTAAAGATGGGGCGCATGAATGAAAAAACATAAAATTAACCGAAAAAATCAGCTATTAATTTTAGTTTTGCTGATGAGCTTGGCTGGTACGGGATATGAAGCATATCAAACTAATAAAATCAATAAAGTGAATCACGCATTGATAGCGGGCGAAGTCATCAATGACGATGCTTATCCATTTCATAAAAAGTTTTCAGATGCCTATCAGCAAGGTAAAACAGGTAATTTCAAACACGCTGTACAAGGTTTTGGACAGACATTAGAAATAGCAAATAAAAAAGTAGAGCAAGTCTTGGAAGTCAGCCAAGTGCAAAAGTCGCAAATTCACTACAACATTGGTAACAATTTATTTCGCTCTGGCTTACAACGTTTAGTCACAGCAGATGGGGCAATACAAGAAGAAGCTAAGTTTGATTACCTACAAGCAAAAGCATCTTACGAGCAGGCATTAAAACTAGATCCATCTTCACGTGCAGCAAAATTTAACTTGAGTTTATTATTGGGAGTTATTCCAGGTGATATGAAAACTGTGCCACAAGACGCGTCAGGCATGGAAATTAGTAATTTGCCGCAGGGTTTACCATGAGTAAAGTATTAAATATCCTAAAAGGTAATTACGAAACGGTTTTGCTGTTGCTAGCGTCGCTATTTTTGTTGCTCGCTTTAATCAAGCCACAAATTCAGCTCAAGCAAGAGGTGCACAATTACTTGCTAGTTGCAGATGTGTCACAAAGTATGAATGCCGAAGACATGAAAGTGAACAATCTGCCTGTAAGCAGATTAGTTTATACACAATACATGATGAAAGAAGTTGTGAGAACTTCTCCCTGTGGCACGTATGTAAGTGTGGGCATATTTGCTGCAGAGAATGTAGCCTTGTTATTTATGCCCCTAGAAGTCTGTAAAAACTTTGATATCATTAACGACTCCATTGACCATATTGAATGGCGCATGGCATGGAGCGGTAATAGCCGTATGACATTTGGTGTTAAGGCCGCTGAGGCGACGTTTGAATATTTAAATATTCCCGCACAAATGCTCTTCTTTACCGATGGTGATGAATCCCCCAAAGCCAATGGTATAAACAAGCTGGATATTAGCAACGTGCGTATTGGCAAGAATGTAATATTTGTTGGCATAGGTGGCCACGAGCCAGCGCCAATTAAGCGATTTAACGCCAACAATAAATTTGTTGGTTATTGGGGCACAGATGCCGCAGCCGAAAGTGCGGGCGGCGGCATTATGTACAACGATGCCAGTTTAGATGACCCAGATCCGCCCGTGGCTTATGCTGAGTTTGACCGCTATTTATCTAAGCAAGATGTTAGTCATTTGAAAGACATGGCGAACGAAATAAAAGGGCAATATATTGAAGGTTTAGACAACCCGGATTTTTACAGATTTGTACAATCCCAAACCCCCGCGGCAAAATTTGTAACGGACTATTCTGTAAGATGGATATTTTTAATGATTGCCGCAATGCTAGTGCTATCAACTTATACGCCTGATTTTCTCTCATATCGCTTTGATAAACGCTTACTTAGGCATTCAATCAAGTTGAAAGATAAAATTTAGTAGCTGAAGGGCAGCTCTGTGGATTATTGCAGTCATTTAGTAAAATTAAGTGAATGTCTCTTATGGGTCGGTAGCCACTAAACTCAAAGTCTGCTTTAGAGAAGCTTAATTTTTATGTATTAAGCATTAACGTTAGCCACATCCAAACAGATTTAAAAGTCAAAGCTATAGAAGTACATCAACGACTACTTTACTCAAGCCCCTAGAAGGATCCTGCTAACTACTTATATGCAGTATTACTATCTGCGTAAAATTCTACAAAAATTTTTTAGAGAACGTCCGCGCGGATGTACCCCCACACCTTGCGTAAAAAGACTACCCCCGGTTCGCCTTTCGTTTTCTATATAGAATTAAATCTAAGCTCGACTCGTTGTCCGCACCTGTCACGCTGATTGCCAATAAAACGCAATCATCCCGCCAATTGCTAGTGCAGTGGAAGCAGAACGCGATATAACTGCGATCTGCTCTGAGCTTCGTAGTAATCAGTG
>CANNEG010000065.1:0-9005 GCA_947503455.1 Betaproteobacteria bacterium | reverse complement strand
GCACGTGTCGTCGATACGCCTATTCCCTACAAAGATATACACGATATCTTGGAATCTGACTTAACTGAACCGCCATTCTTTTTAATATTAGATGGTGTTGAAGACCCACATAACCTAGGCGCCTGCCTACGTGTAGCGGATGCCATGGGCGTTCATGCGGTCATTGCGCCTAAAGACCGGGCAGTGGGTTTGAATGCGACGGTGCGTAAAGTGGCCAGTGGCGCTGCTGAAACCGTACCTTTTATCGCGGTGACTAATTTAGCCAGAACCATACGCGAGCTTAAAGAAGCGGGGGTATTTGTGGTGGGCACCACCATGGATGCACCGAGTAATTTGCTTAATATTAAACTAGATGGGCCTATTGCCATTGTCTTGGGTGCAGAAGGCGACGGCATTCGTCGCCTAACCGCTGAAACATGCGATGCACTGGTAACGATTCCAATGTTTGGCTCGGTAGAAAGCCTTAACGTGAGTGTGGCGAGCGGTATTTGCTTATATGAAGTGCGTCGCCAACGTAGTTTACTGGCAGCAGGTTAAGGCAAGACGACCTTACAGCAAATTCAGCGTACTTAAGGTGCGTTGACGGATTTTTTTCAGAAAGTCAGCATTCTCAATCAATGATTCGCCATAACTAGGCACCAGCGCCTTCATTTTAGCCTGCCAAGGGCTAGTTTGCATCTGTGCGCTGAAACAACGCTCAATCACATCTATCATCGCTTGTACGGCCACAGAAGCACCGGGAGATGCGCCCAACAAGGCAGCAATAGTGCCATCTTGCGCGGCGACAATCTCGGTGCCAAACTCAAGCTTACCGCCTTTCACATCACATTTTTTAATGATTTGTACGCGCTTACCGGCATTTTCTAAATGCCAGTCAGCTTTGGACGCTTGCGGATAAAACTGACGGAGCACGCCTATTTTAGAGGTGCGTGTTTTGAGCACTTCGGTAATGAGGTAGCGTGTTAAATCGGTGTTGTGACGGCTAACTTTTAATATTGGCTGTATATTGCCCGGTTTCACGGATTTAATTAAATCTAAATACGACCCTTCATTTAAAAACTTAGTCGTAAAGCCAGCATAGGGGCCAAAGAGCAGGGCCGGCTCGCCATTAATCATCCGCATATCAAGGTGAGGCACAGACATTGGCGGCGCACCTAGTGCGGCTTTACCGTAGACTTTTGTCGTATGGTGCTTAATCACCTCGGGGTTTTTGCATACCAACCACTGGCCACTGACAGGAAAGCCGCCATAACCATGGCTTTCAGGCACGCCTGATTTTTGTAGTAATTTGAGTGCGCCTCCGCCTGCACCCAAAAATACAAAACCCGCATCAATCACTTTAGTTTTTTTGGTTTTTAAATGCGTTAAAGTGACTTGCCAACGACCATTGTTCAACTGTTTTAATTGTGTAACTTCAGTATTAAGCTTGAGTGTGAAGTTATCTTTTTGCTCAAGCTTACGTACAAAGCTACGCGTTAAGGCACCAAAATCTACATCGCTACCATGCGGAATGCGGGTAGCCGCCACTTTTTGGCTTTTGTCACGTGCTTGCATCACCAGTGGCATCCAACGGCTAAGCGTATCAAAATCTTCGCTATATTCCATCGCTTCAAACAAATGGTGTTTCTTGAGTAAGTCATAGCGTTGGCGTAAAAACTTCACATCCTCATCTCCCCAGACAAAACTCAGGTGGGGGGTAGGGTTAATAAAGTGTCTGGGGGCAGGTAGGGCGCTGCTTTCAACCAGATATGACCAAAACTGTAAGGACACTTCAAACGAAGCGTTAATGGACAATGCGCGACTAATATTAATACTGCCATCCGCGCTTGCAGGCGTGTAATTTAACTCACAATAGCCTGCATGGCCGGTACCGGCATTATTCCACGCGTCAGTACTCTCTGCGGCAACGGTAGGTAAGCGTTCTACCATCATCATGCTGAGTGAATCATCTAATTCAGCCAACAATGAGGCGAGCGTGGCGCTCATCACGCCACTGCCGACTAAAAGTACATCCACTTTGTGTGTAGTGACCATTAAATTGAATTGTCTTTAATTAAAATTTGGTATTGAACAAGAAAAAAGCCTGCAATTGACAGGCTTTACTTTGCAAAGTGCATGAATGAATCATGATAGTCTTGCACACAATAATGTTGATATTTTACAGCAAATTAGCAGGTTTTAGGAAATAAAAAAAAGCCGCTAAGTGGCTTAGCTAAAAGGCTTAAGCGAAAAATAAAGCAGTTTGCAGCGACTAGCAAAACGCTATTTTTTTACCCTAAACTAATGGCTGTCAGGCTGGAATTGTAAGAAGACTGACAGGTCTTCTATAAGAGTCATGCCAAGAGGTTATTGCGCGGGTTTGGTGCGTGAATTGAGTTGCTTGAGTTGTTGCTCAACAAATAGGGTTAATTCTGGGCTGAGTGTTGCCGTTGCTTGCGCACGATTAAAGACCTCTTGGGCTTTATCTAGCTTGCCGAGTGCCTGCAATGAAATACCTAACCCTATAAGTGCTTTAGCGTCATTGCTATGTAGCGCCAGCGCTGCCATGTAATGCTGTACAGCGTCCTCATGACGTTTTGCGCTTTGTAGCAAAGTGGCGGTAAACACTTGATAGTCGGCATTGTTATTCGCATAACCCAAGCCTTGTTCTAGGGTATTTAAGGCGCTACTACGATCACCAGCTTCTACTTGTAGTCGGGCAATGGCCATACGAAAATCATTTTGCTCAGGGGCAATGGCTAAGCCGGCAGTTAATACCGCCTTGGCTTCGTCTTGGCGTTTATTCTCTAACAGTAAGCCGGCTAGGGTTTGTCTGGCTTCTTGATTAGCCGGGTTAGATTCAAGCGCAAGTGACAAGTTAGCTTGCGCTTCAGACACTCGGCCTTGCTGAAGCTGGGCTAATGCTAGTCGATAATAGTTACTAGATTTTTGCTCAGGCCGGATTTGTTTACCTAATCCAGGATCAAGCGCGTGCTTGCTGACTAATTTAGGCGCCGCATGCTTTACGCTAGGCGACTTGTCTACCTCGTTACTGCTTAGCGGTGTGGTTTTTTCAACGATTGGTACCACTGGCGCTGGTACTACAACGGCTGCTGGTACATTCACTTCACTGGTGGCCGGCATGGGTGCTGCAGGGGCTTTTTTCGGCGGCGTGATGGCTTGTAAATGCTGGGCATCTAGCTGGGTAGCAAATAGCGTGTTCGGCTGAGTGTTAATCGTCGTTTCAGCAACAGGTGCAGGGCTAGCTTCGGCAGGTTTACTGGCTGAAGCGTCAGGGGCTAGCGCAGGCGCTGGACTAGCGGTGTCGGCGCTAGGTTTAGCGGTATGCATCCAAGAATAAACACCACCGGCCAATAAAGCTAACAATAGTCCAATTTTAATCAAAGGAAAGGTACGGCTTTGTGGCACGCCAGTGCTGAGCATTGCAGGGTTTATTTTAATAGGGTTGTTTGATCCAGCGCCACGCTGCTCTAGATCTTTTAACATTTGGTTAATCAAACTCATTTTTTAATTTTCAGTCTTTTTAGTTTAAACCAGTTTTTTTAGATAGAGTAAGTAAGAGGCGCCAAATACACCTACAAACACCGCAAAAGAAAAGGCATGCAGAAATATTTTATGCCAACTAGCACTCACCGAACGCGTGTCAGCAACAGCGGCTAACACCTCAGCAAAGCCCACTTGATGTATACCTTTGCCATAAGCCGCTAGCAAGGATTTGTTCGCCAAAATATTGACTAACCGTGGCACCCCTTTAGATTTAAAATACATCAACCATAACGCCATGTCACTAAACATGCGACTACCCTGATAGCCGGCAATGACAAGGCGGTGATTTAAGTAATATTGCATTTCATCGCGGCTTAAATGATCAAGTTTATATTCAAACGTAATGCGTTGCTTGAGCTGGCGAATTGAAGCGTGATTGAGTTTTTCTTCAAGTTCAGGCTGGCCAAATATCACCACTTGTAGCAATTTGCGTTTCTCTGTTTCAAGGTTGCTTAATAGGCGCAGTGCCTCTAGTGTTTCAATAGGCATCGCCTGCACTTCATCTAGGCAAACCACCACCTTAATACCATTACGGGTGAAATCTAATAAACCCTGTGTCAGCGCGCTTAAGAGTGCATGTTGAGTCACTGTATCAGGTAGGATGATACCTAACTCTTGGGCCAGCATCATCAGTAAAGAATGGGGCTCTAAATAAGGATTAGGCACATAAGCCACTTTAAACGTGTTGTCTAAGCTAGCCATCAACTTACGACACAATAGCGTTTTACCTGTACCGACTTCCCCAGTTATTTTGATAAAGCCTTCGCCAGAAAGAATGGCAAACAGCAGGGTGTTTAACCCTTCTTGATAGCTACTCGAGGCAAAATAAAAGCTCGTATCAGGCGTGATGCTGTACGGCAGTTCATTTAAACCAAAATGCTTGAGATATAGCAATTAAGGGTTCCCGGAAGTATCTGCATTTTCTGGATGAGATCGTTGCATATTTTCCATGCGACGTTGAGTCGACAAGGCATCATCATTCCAACTCTCTTGTCCTTGAACCACCGTAGATTTAAGCAAAATAACCAATTCAGTTTTGCTGACGGCAGAGCCTTTTTGGCGGAATGCGTTACCTAGCAGTTTAATGTCGCCTAAACCCGGTACTTTAGATTTGCTGCTGACGCTACTTTCTGTCATTAACCCGCCAATCGCAATGACGCGACCATCTTTGGTACGCACAATACTATCAGTTTCACTGACATTGCTTGAAGCCAGTGGTAGATTGATTTTGCCGCTAGTCGTGCCTAAATCAACTTGTTTATTGACGGTAGTGACTTGGCTAATCGTGGGGTGAATATGCAAGATAATGTTGTTATCTTTGTCAATTTGCGGGGTGACATCCAACGAAATGCCTGAGAAGAAGGGTTGCAGTTGAACTTCTGGTACCGTGGTTGCAGTGGCCCCCACAGCAGTGGTGCTTGAAGATACGCCTGTGACAAAAAACTCATCAGTACCTACTTTTAACACCGCTTTTTGATTATTAATGGTGGCAATGCGAGGGCTAGACAGCACTTGCACATCCCCTTGCGTCTCTAAGAAGGATAACAACGCGGCAAAGTTTGCACTTTGTAAGGCAACAGCAAACAGAGGCCCGCCTAGCGCGGTTGTGGCGGCATTAGTTAAAGTCGCTCCATTTGATACCGTTACATCGCCAGAGTTTAAGTTAACGGTGCCTTGATTGCTGAGTGTGGTATTGGCGTTAATGTTACCGGCAAGGGCGGTACTACCGCCACTACGTCCAAACACAGACCAATTCACACCACTTTGCGAGGCATCATTAAGTTGCACATTCAGAATTTTGGCTTCGAGTATGACTTGACGTTCAATCGACACCTGCATTAAGCGTAAAAACGATTCCACATTACGAATGTCAGCCGGCATGGCGCGCACCACAATAACGCCTGATTGCAAGTTTACAATCACGCGTTTGCCATCGCCTGGCCCTACAATTTCTTTTAAGGACAACGCTAAATCTGGCCAGAAATCATTTTTAGAAGTGGTCGTAATGCTAGTACCATTCATGGATGATGCGTTGTTGCCTGAGGTCGTCGTCGTGGTATTTGACGTTGATTGTTGACCTTGCTGATTATTGCCACTAATTGAGCCTGAAGTCACGCGCGTGTCAGACTTACCTTCGCGTTGGCCAACAATATAATTGACTTGAAACACGCGTGTTTGCATGGCTTGTGGCTCAATAAAAATCCGCGCACCTTCAACTTTATATTCATAGCCATATAATTCACGGATAGAATCAAGCGCCTCAAATACCGTCACGTCTTTTAAATTCACTGAAATTGTGCCTGTCACATCAGGATGTACCAACATGCTATAACGCGTGCCACTCACAATACCCATCAGGACTTGGCTAGCCGGGGCGTTGCTAATGACTAAATCAAAGCGTTGTTCAAGCTGTTTTGCCGAGGCTTTAGGCATGGCAATTTTTAAAGGGGGTAATAGCGCATCATTAATTGCAGTAGGCGTCGCCTCAACGTTAGGTTTGGTTTCTGCTACTGATTTTAGCTCATCATTTATTTTATTGAGCGTCGCGTCATTATGCGGCGAATTAAGGCTCGCACAGCTCGACAGCAATAGGACAATTAGTAATGGTGATAATCGCATGGGTAATGTTCGCATCATTTTATATTCACTTGTTTCATTCACTTCGATTGATCAGGGCTTCCATTTTTGGAGGCTTGCTTAACGTTAGTATTTTTAGCTGGGATAGTCTTTTTCGGTGCGTCTGGTGCACTTATTTTTTTCTCAACCTTACCCATACTTAATGTTTGCTTTGTCCCATCGGGGCTACGCAACACCGCTTCATTTTCAGTGACCTTAATCAAAGTGGCTTGCTCGTATTTTTTACCTAACACTATCTTTTGACCATTAATAATGACCGCACGATATTGAGCCCCTATCATGATAGATTGTAGCACGGGACCTGACGGTAGGGCTTGGCCATCAGCATCCGCTGGATTAGCCTCACCGTATAGATTAACAGGCGCTTGCGTCGGGTCTTTTAGCGCCTCAGCTTGCACGCTAGACATCAGCCCGAACAACACAATTATGACGAAAATAAGGCGATGGTTCATTGTTAAATACTCAACCATGCTTGGTCTAAACTCAACGTGTAAACGGTTAGGGTTAGTTGGCTTAGCGGTGGATGCTGGTCGGTGGTAAGCGCAGCTTTAGCCCACAGCACTTGCCAAGGCATTTTTTCTAGCTCAGCAACGTATCCAAGCAGGTCTAAATAACGGCCTTCTATGGTAATTTCAACACCATGTTTATAGGCGGCAGTCTCAGCCACATTAGTGACCGTGGTTGGATTGGCATTACTTTTATCTGTCGAGATGCCCTCTAGCACGCTTTTAACGGGTAGGGTTTTAAGGGAAATGAGTTTGAGTTTGCCGTTTTTCTTTAATAAGCTGCGCAATAGCTCAGGCATCTTGTCTGGGCTAATTAAGGTGGACTGCATGCCATTTAACTGTGCTTCTAGTTGCTTTAAGGTGGCTTGTAGAGTGGCAATCTTTTGTTTGTTTTGCGCATCAGGGTCAACCACTTGCTGGCTATTTAATAGGTTAATCTGCTGCTGTAGGGCTTCAATTTGCGTTTGGTTCGCCGTCATTTCAGTATGGAGTATTTTTTGGCGGGCTAACACTGGGCTAAGCAACAGGCCATTCATTACCGAGTAAACCACAAACAATAAAGCGCCAACCACTAGCCACTGTTCACGCTTATTGAGCGCATCAAATTTACTACTGAGGGTTAACCAAGATTGCATGAGGGAGTCGTTCAAGGTTGACCCCCATGCACAGCAGGCTCATTATTAGCTGGCGTAATAGACGTTGGACTTTCTTCAGTCGATTGCAAGTTAAATTCAATATACTGAATTTCTTTCTGTGCGCTTTTAGCTGCCACAGTAGGTGCTATAGGACTGCTATTGTTAGTCACTGAAGGTAAAATAGCGGCAACGTTTGGCGCTTTACTATCAACAGGACGGTTCACCTGAGTCATATTTAACGCAGAAAACTCTTTTCCTTTTAAAGCGGCCTCATGGCCTAAATGCGCAATGTAGTCTGGCACAAAATCAGCTTGAGTAGCACGGCCACTAATGTTTAATTGATGGGTGTTGCTATCAATACTAAAACCCGTCAACCATACGCCTTCTACATTTTGCTTAGCAAAGGCGCGCATCAACGCCGCGTAACCTTTATCAGGTGTCGCAGAACTTAAGTTGACGGTTTGTAGTACTTGTTGCTGCACTTTTTCTTTTTGCTCCAGTTGCACAACTTGATCTTGCAACGCTTTGTTAAGCTCATGCGGCGCATGCAACGTAGCGGTCTGCTTCAATTGTGCTTGTGTTCGCGTTAATTGCTCGGCTACTTGGCTACTCTGTATGGTCAATAATGACAATTGTCTTTGCGCAAATCCATAGTAGGCCACCATTACTAGCAATAATAGGCCTAGCGTCATCGCTATGATATGGGTATTTAGCAAATCCTTTTGCTTGATTAGAGCGGGATTTAGTAGGTTAATCTGCTGACTCATGATGATGCGCCCCCACGTAAAGCCGCACCTAAGGCGGGTAAGAGGCTGGCTTGCATCGTTAAATCGCCTATTTCGACAGTATTTTCAAAGTCAAAAATATCGTTTAAATCAAAGCGTTCTATCTGTATGGGTAGATACGTTTTTAAATAATCATAAAAGTCTTCACGCCCCATAAATGGCGCCAACATGAGGCGATTAATAGTAATGTAAGGAAACTGCCGTTCAAAACTATCTAATGAACGCTGGATTTCTAGGGATAAGCGCTCAAATACGTTAGATTTTCGTACACTATCTTCACCATGTATAGGTTTAGTGTCTATATCGATATGTCTGGCATGGTAAAGTTCACCGCCCGCGGTAAAGGTTAATAGGCCGCCATTGCTGTTAATAGACAGTAAGGCAAGGCCACGGCCATCTTGCTCTAAATAGGCAGCAATATTGCGTTGTGCGAGTTCTGGAATATCAATTGCTTCTAGGCCGGCCCCTGAAAACTCAATCAGCTTTTGAATGTAGTCACTAATTAATTCATTTTTACTCGCCACAGCATACACATAAGATTGTCGATTGCTATTACTGGGGTCGGTTGGAATATTAATAACTTCAATGGTGGCTTGTTCTACTGGGTAATCAATTAAATCTTTTACCTTCCAGCTAACGGCTTGCTTGAGTTCATTATCGGGTACGTTAGGTTTTTCAACTTGCAATAATTGGTATTCACCTTGCGTGAGTAGTAGCGAGCAATGTAGCTTAGCCAAACTCAAGGCGGTCACCATTGATTTAACTGCAAAGTTATCTTTTAAGCTTTCTGTGCGTGCGCCACCAAAGGCAACCAAGGGCTTAGCACCAGGACGCTTAATCACATGGGCCACGCAAGCGCCTTTTTCAGAGGCGCGTATGGCAAACCAACCCGATGC
>CANNEG010000064.1:0-9109 GCA_947503455.1 Betaproteobacteria bacterium | reverse complement strand
AAAGCCTGCATTGCGTCACGCGTGGCTTGCAACTCTGTGGCAACACTCGCACGCAATCGCTCACTTGCTTCGTTTGATGATGCACTTAAACGATCACCCAGTTTATTTAAGCCATCGTTCACATCCAGCAACATCGCACGATGCTTTTCTTCAAACTGCTGGGCAATGAGAGTGCTTTGATCACGTTGATTGCTACGAAAATTTTGCCAAAGCAACAGCAGCAGCATGGCAACCAACATCACTAAAATTAAGATTTGTATCATAGTGCTAAATTATACCTGATGCAGATTACCTAATTTTTAGAAATGATTAGGCAAACTGACTATTAATAGCATTAATAAAAGGCCCCAACTTAGGCGGATTCGCCTCAACATCAATCTTAATCCCCAATATTGCGAGCGCCTTGCTGCATACTGGACCTATGGATGCAACCATACTTCTGTTTAAACCCGCTTGAAGTGACTCTTTTCGGCCTAACTGCTCGGCGACGGTCAGTAGATTGTGTACTTGTGAGGCGCTGGTAAAACACACCATATCAATGGTATTCGCATCTAGCGCATCCATCATCGCAATCATGGGCTGGATATTTTCTGGCAGACTCCAACGATAAGTAGCAATCTCCATCACCTGCGCACCCCTATCCTCCAGTGCATTTTGCAACGCCCAATTGGTATCGCCGTATCGTTGCACAACCACCAACTTACCAGCAAGCGCATACTCATCAAGTGCTAACAATACTTCAGCAGTCGTATAAGGCGCACTAGCGGGCAAATCAATACGAATGTTACGTGAGCGCAATGCTGCTGTGGGCTTGGTGCCCCGTACAGCGACAATTGAAGACGCCAGTATTTGTGAAAACTGTTCACTGACACCTAATTGATCCGTCGTCACAAACAACGCTTTAACACCAACGCCCGTCTGGAAAATAAAAAAATCGGGTTGGGAAGATTGCCAATCACTAATCATGCTTGCGATTAATATAGGGTCAATATCAGGAATTTCAGCTAAAGCAGGCGCAGAGAATGGCGTACCCCCATATTTTCTAACTAAATCCGCCAACTGCTCGCCAGATCTATTTTCCAAAATGGCGATAACCTTATCTTTCAATGTTCAATTCCTAAATACTGCGCTGATTTAAGAGTAACCCTACACTAAATCTCTTGCACGTAATTCCGCTTTTACATAGGCATAATAAATAGGCGCCGCAACGATACCGGCCAAGCCAAAGGCAGCCTCCATGCATAGCATAGCAATCAGCAATTCCCATGCATTGGCACGAATTTGACTGCCAACTATTCTTGCATTTAAAAAATATTCTAATTTATGTATTAACACCAAATAAACCAATGAGGCGATTGCCACACCTAAAGATTGACTGAGACTGACAATCACAATCATCGAATTAGAAATTAAATTACCAATCACAGGAATTAAGCCTACGACAAAGGTAATAGCTATCATGGTTTTAATAAGAGGTAGATGGATGCCCATTAAGGGTAAAACGATAGCCAAATAGGTGGCCGTAAAAATGGTATTAATCGCAGAAATACGTAGTTGAGCAAACACTACACGTTTAAAGGCGTCACTAAACAATTCGCCGCGACATGCCAAAGCCCGTGCAAACGGCTTAAAGTTATCCATCGCCACCGCATCACGGACTGCTAAAATGCCACCAATAATCATACCAATGAGAATATGTGCCATCGCTCGACCCGCTTCTTTTCCAAACACTTGCAATTCATCCGCGTGCGTGCGTAACCAATCCGAGGCTTGCTCTCTAAACGTAATGGCATCAGCAGGCAAATTCTTAAGTAACCAGCTAGGTAAAATTTTTCGTGAGTCTTCAATAATTTGCGCCATTTTAGCCAATAGCACCGTTACGCTGCCAGATTCAGACCTGAAAAATCCAAGCAAGCCCGCGCCAGCGAGGGCTAGCAAACTCACGATAATAATCACTAAAATCGCCACTGCCCATAATTTAGAGATATTACTGGGGCGCCTAGTTGGCAGTCTGCGTGCAATAAAAGGTGTAATCATGTGCACTAATTCATACACTAACAACCCCGCCAGCAAGGCTGGTAATAAGCTAAATTTAAGTATAAAAAACAAAGCGAAAGCCGTCATAACCCATGCAGCTAGCTCGTATATGGTAGGAGGTGATGCTTTTGCGGTCGTCTTAATCATACTTAAAATTAAACCCTAAAAATTTTACTTGAAATATTACCAATTTATTTATTCACCATAAGGTTTAAACCGGTTCAAGAAATTCGGCGCCTCATCTACTGGCAAAGAAACGACTAACTCTATCTGTTCGTTAAATGCCTTAGTCACAATACTACCATTACACTTAGCTAAGGCGTTGGTCATCATGTCCATTTGTTTATACGTGATGGCGAGTGGATAGGTTTTCATTTCAACAAACGCCATTGTTTTTGCTGCGTCTAGGGCAAGTTTGGCCGTGCCTCCATAAGCACGGGCCAAGCCACCCGTGCCTAAATTAACCCCACCATAATAACGAATTACCGCCACACATACATTAATTAAATCGCGGCCCTCAATCAGCTTCAACACAGGCATGCCTGCTGTACCAGACGGCTCCCCCGCATCTGAAAAACGCGGCACAATGCCATGCTCAGTTTTAAGGCGAAAAGCATACGCTAAATGATGTGCAGTAGGATGCTGCGTTGCAAACGCACGTAATGCCGCACCAACTTCACGCTCGTCAGCACAAGGCATCGCCATGGCAATAAAGCGTGACTTTGTAATCGTTTGCTCAGCAAAACCCGCTTCTGCTATCACCAACAATTAATTTAACCCGGTAATCGTGCCTGCCTGATTCACGCTAATGCGCTCGCTAGCAGGTTGTTTGGGCAAGCCTGGCATCGTCATGATGTTGCCACAAATAGCCACTATAAATTCTGCGCCACGCGATAATCTTAATTCACGCACTTGTAAGACGTGTCCTGTTGGCGCGCCGCGTAAAGTAGGATCTGATGAAAATGAATACTGTGTTTTAGCAATACAAACTGGGTAATGGCCATAGTTTTTCTCTAACTCAACCAACCTTAATTGCGCTTCTAGAGAGAACTCAACCCGAGCTGCGCCATATATTTTTTGTGCAATTGTTTCTATTTTTTGTTGCAAGGGCATACGGTCTGGATACAATAATTTAAATGGATTGTTTGCCTGCGCTACCGCATTATCAATAACACTTAACACTTCCGCCGCCAATGCTACAGCACCTGCGCCACCCTGCGCCCAATGCTTGCAAACAACCGCCTTCACACCAAACTTGGCCGCTTCTGTCTGCAATAGACCAATTTCAGCCTCGGTATCACTCACAAAATGATTAATGGCCACAACCACCTGTAATCCAAAATGCTGTTGAAGATTGTGTACATGTTTTTGTAAATTCACCATGCCATTTTTTAACGCCACTAAGTTTTCTTGGTTGAGCGCCACAACATCAACACCACCGTGATATTTAAGTGCCCTTACAGTGGCCACCAACACCACGATTGAGGGTTGCAACCCGGTTTTTCTACACTTGATATCAATGAATTTTTCAGCGCCTAAGTCTGCACCAAAGCCAGCTTCTGTGACCACATAATCTGCCAACTTTAGCGCCGTCTTGGTGGCAATGACAGAATTACAACCATGTGCGATATTAGCAAACGGACCGCCATGAACAACCGCAGCGGTATGTTCTAAGGTTTGTACTAGCGTCGGTTGAAATGCATTTTTTAATAAGGCCGTCATTGCGCCTTCAGCTTGCAAATCACTGGCAAAAATTGCTTGTTGCAGAGTGTTTAAGCCAATTTGGATGTTACCTAATCTAGCTTGAAGATCTTCAAGTGAAGTGGCTAAGCAAAATATGGCCATCACTTCACTGGCTACGGTTATATCAAAACCTGTCTGTCTAGCATACGGCTTTAGCACTTTTGATTCGGCATCTCTTGTTTGACTCTGGAGCGTGATATCCCGTAAAGCACGGTCATTCATATCGAGGCAACGACGCCACGTGATACTTGATGGCGCAATACTGAGTGCATTCCCTTGATAAATATGATTATCAATCAATGCTGCAAGTAAGTTATTGGCAGTGCCTATGGCATGAAAGTCCCCTGTGAAATGCAGATTAATATCTTCCATTGGCACCACTTGTGAATAACCACCGCCTGTTGCACCCCCTTTTAAACCAAATACTGGACCAAGTGATGGTTCTCGCATGCAAACCATCGCCTGCTTATTCGTATCTTTTAAAACCTGATTAAGCGCGTCTGCCAAGCCTATGGTGGTGGTGGTTTTACCTTCACCTGCCGGTGTAGGACTAATGGCAGTCACTAAAATCAACTTACCATCAGATTGCTCTTGCAGTTTTTGAATACAATTTTCACTGAGTTTGGCAATATGATGGCCATAAGGAATTAAATCCTCACTATGAAGATTAAACTCAGACACAATTTTTGAAATAGGTTTAAGCGTTGCCGCTTGAGCAATTTCAATATCACTCAAAATTTTAGAACTCACCTACCTGCCTCCATCAATAGATTCAGTGAAGCCATCACCTTCTTTTTTGTAATCATTGGCAGAATCAGCTTGCTAAATGTCACCTTGACTCGCCTTGTAAATTATTTTTAGCAAACTTGTTTCCAGCTCTTGCGCGGCCTTTTGCGCACGTAGCGTAGGGGCTTTAATACTTCGCAGATCATAAGTTGGCCGTGCTAAGGCAATAAATAATTTCAATTGATGGTTTGCATTTGGTTTTTCATATATTGCAATCCTACAGGGTGCAAACACCAAGAACTCAGGATGATCTAAAAAAATATCAGTCCCTAAGCTTAAATTGCAGAAGCTTTGCACCTCTTTAACTCCTTGCGGATCTATGCCCCGATTTTTTATATGCTCAGCAATGGGAAAATTAGCCGGATTTACAAAATTCATGCCGACTGAAATACTTTTCAGACTGTCTACTACGTCTTGGTAAGTAACGCCATCACGCACCGCTAGCTCATAAATGGCTGTGGAATTGTCGATGGCAGGCATACCCTCACTGACTTGACCAACAAGTTCGCTGTTTATAGCGATTGGTTTCACTGCACTACAAGCTGAGAGCATGAGCAACATCAGGTAAATCAGTGCAAATTTATACATAACACCCTTAACTAATTACTTGTCTAATACTAAGGTAATTATGCACTTATTTTAAGTGCTGCATTCACTGCTTGTTGATTAAATTGTGGGGCAATCAACTCAATAAACCCATACATATAAGCACGTAAAAATGCATCTTTACGCACACCTAAGTAAGTCGTGCTATCTGGAAACAAATGACTCACGTCGACCTTGACCAAATTTGCATCCCGCTCAACGTCATAAGCCATATTGGCCAGCAAACCTACGCCTAAGCCTAATGTTACATACGTCTTAATCACATCCGCATCAATAGCGGTGAGCACTACATTGGGTGACAAGCCCGCATCACTAAACGTTTTCGATACTAACGTACCGCCAGTAAATCCAAAGTCATAGGTAATCAAAGGATAAGCCGCTAATTTTTTAAGTGTCAGCGCATCATCTAAGAGCAAAGGGTGACCATGAGGCACCACGACACATCGATTCCATTTATAACAAGGCAGGCATAGTAAATTTTCAAAATCACTAATATATTCCGTTGCGATGCCTATATCAGCATCGCCACAAGCAACTTGCTCAGCCACTTGCTTAGGGTTACCTTGATGAATATTTAACTTCACATGCGGATAGTTAGTCATAAAGGTTTTAACTGCCGTCGGCAATTTGTAGCGGGCTTGTGTATGCGTAGTCGCAATGGTTAATGTACCTGTTTCTACATTAGTAAACTCATCGCCGACTCGCTTAATATTATCAACCTGCTGCATCACTTTGGCTGCTAAAGACAATATTTGAACGCCCGGCTCTGTAATCCCCGTCAACCGTTTCCCATTGCGCTGAAAAATCTGCAGTCCAATCTCTTCTTCAAGGAGTTGAATTTGTTTACTTATACCTGGCTGCGACGTATACAAGGCTTCAGCTGCATTAGTAATATTTAAATCTTGCCGTGCCACCTCATTGAGATAGCGTAATTGTTGTAGTTTCATATTTTGCTCATTTGAATTTAAAACCGAATTCAATATAACTAAAAATTATACATATAGAATAACATATTCTAAAACAACTATTTTATAACTGCTATAGTGCGCACCTTAAATACAAAAGAACTTTTAGTTAACGGATACTCCATATGGAATTTGGTTATATAGTTGCTGGCTTTGTGGTTGGCCTACTGGTTGGTTTAACCGGCGTGGGCGGCGGATCACTCATGACACCTATACTTGTGCTGTTTTTTCACATTAAACCCGCACTAGCTGTCGGCACTGATTTACTTTACGCGGCTGTCACTAAGAGCGTAGGTATTTTTGCACACGGAAAACTAGGCAATATTGACTGGAGGATTGTTCGACTACTCGCCTATGGTAGCGTGCCCGCATCAATCATCACCACGCTCAATTTAAAACACATGGATATTGCTTCAGATGCAGCCGTCAATACCATTAAATTCTGGTTAGGCATTGCGCTGCTGGTGACCTCGCTTTCTGTACTGTTTCGCACTCAACTCGCTAAATTTTCTAAAAAAGAGCATTTGGTAAGCGCTAAATGGACGCCTTATTTAACCGTCATCTTAGGACTCATTTTAGGGGCATTAGTGACACTCACCTCGGTTGGTGCAGGCGCATTAGGGGTCACGGCGTTGCTCATTATTTATCCTAGAAGAGCGATTACCACCATTATTGGCTCTGATATTGCCCATGCCGTGCCGTTAACGCTGGTTGCTGGGTTAGGTCATGCCAGTATAGGTACAGTCGACTACAGCTTATTAGGCACCCTTCTAATTGGCTCGATTCCAGGGATTTGGATTGGCAGTCATTTAAGTTCTAAAGTTGCTGAGCATTGGGTACGTATTGCACTGGCATTAATACTAATTTTTGTGGGCTTAAAGCTCATTTTCCATTAAAATGCAGGGTTGGCTAAACCTGTTTAGACCATCTCTAAATACAGTTTATAAAATATATAAATTAAGAAAAGCACACCATGTATAAGTACGATGAAATAGATCAAAGAATTGTTGATGAGCGTGTTGCGCAATATCGCGACCAAACACGGCGCTATCTAGCGGGCGAACTGAGTGAAGATGAGTTTCGTCCATTACGCTTACAAAATGGCTTATATATTCAACGGCATGCCCCTATGCTTAGAATTGCCGTGCCTTATGGCTTACTATCGAGTAAGCAATTGCGAAAATTAGGTGATATTGCCAGCCAATATGATAAAGCTTATGGCCATTTTAGTACGCGCCAAAACATGCAACTTAATTGGCCGCTGCTGGAAGATGTGCCTGATATTTTGGCGGAACTTGCAACTGTGCAAATGCATGCTATTCAAACTTCGGGTAACTGCATTAGAAATATCACCACCGACCAATTTGCTGGCGTAGCGCCAGATGAAGTGGTTGATCCACGCGCAATGGCTGAAATCATACGTCAATGGAGCACATTCCATCCTGAGTTTGCGCTTTTACCCCGTAAATTCAAAATTGCTGTTTCTGGCACCAAACATGACCGCGCAGTTGTTCAAGTGCATGATATTGGCATGGCGTTTTATCTAGACGCTAATAATCAAGTTGCCATTAAAGTATGGGTAGGTGGCGGCTTAGGCCGCACCCCAATTTTAGGGTCAGTCATTCGCGAACATCTTGAATGGCAACATGCTCTCACCTATTGTGAAGCCATAGTCCGCGTATATAACCTACATGGTCGCCGTGATAATGCCTATAAAGCACGTATTAAAATCTTAGTCAAAGCCTTGGGCATTGATGAATTTAAACGCCAAGTAGAAGATGAATGGTCGCACTTAAAAGATGCACCTAACACCATTACCGAGGCAGAGTTGGCGAGAGTGGCTAAACATTTTGAGCCTATGCCTTACGAAACGCTTCCTCAACATGAGGCAAGCTTTGATGCTGCAGTCGCCAACAATCCAGCCTTTTCTACATGGGCAAAACGTAGCTTACATGCCCATAAAACCTCTGGTTATCGTGCGGTGACACTTTCACTTAAACCGCATGGTCAAGCGCCTGGCGATGCTACAACTGAACAAATGCATATCGTTGCCGACTTAGCAGATCAATACAGTTTTGGCGAATTACGCGTTTCGCATGAGCAAAATTTAATTTTAGCTGATGTGAAATTAAGCGACTTATTTGCTGTGTGGCAAAAGGCACGTGCACACGGGCTTGCATCACCTAACATCGGCTTGCTTAGCGACATTATTTGTTGTCCAGGTGGCGACTTTTGTAGCTTAGCGAACGCTAAGAGCATTCCCATTGCCATGGCGATTCAAATGCAATTCGATAATTTAGATTATTTACATGATATCGGAGAGATTGATCTCAACATTTCAGGCTGCATGAATGCCTGTGGCCATCATCATGTCGGCCATATCGGCATTTTAGGCATTGATAAAGATGGTTCCGAATGGTATCAAGTCTCTATCGGTGGCAACCAAGGCAACGACGCCAGCATCGGCAGTGTCATTGGACCCTCTTTCTCTGCAGATGAAATGCCACTTGTTGTACAAAAACTCATTGATGTTTACATTCAAGAGCGTAATGCTGAAGAGCGATTTATCGACACGGTACGTCGCTTAGGCGTTGCGCCTTTTAAAGCATACGTTTATGCAGATAAGAGTATTGCTAAAAATGAGGTGTCCGCATGAGCAATTTAATTCAACTCACCAACGGTAAGGCGCATATAAGCGATGATGATTGGACATTAGTCAAATTACCCGCTTCTCAAGTTGAGGCGCGCAAACAAGCAGGCAAAGTTGTACTATTTAAGCTTACTGGTGAAAAAACTGTGACTGACGAACAAGTGGCTACCACAGTCATCCCTGCCAACGGCAAGTTAATCGTACCGTTAAGTGTATTTATTGCCCGTAAAACCGAGTTGCAATCACGCATCAATAAAAATGAAGTGGGTGTCTGGCTAGACACGCATGAAGTACTGCTATCACTAATTGAAAATCAAGCAGA
>CANNEG010000063.1:0-9117 GCA_947503455.1 Betaproteobacteria bacterium | reverse complement strand
ACTAACTTAATAACATGCACACCAAATAATGGCATGGGTAACTTAGCCCAGTAACTTGCGTAATATTGATATTCAATAGGCCCTTCAACTAAATCTTTTTCATCTACTTCGCCACCATTTTTAGCAGCTTGTTTAATCAATTCAAATTTAGCACTACTTGTCTTAGCTGAGCCATATTTCCGATATACCAGTACCGTGTCGGCTTTAATGGTTTTGCCATGTTGCAACGCTGCTTCAACAGGCGAATCGGTGCCACTAAATCCAGAAAAACCCATCATGTCATAACCATTTTCAAGCATACTAATATTGTCATCCTCTTTATGATGACTTAGATACATTTTAGTATCTGGATTAGGGCTTTGTGATTTCAGTTGAGGGGCACTCTGTGATTTATAATTTTTTGCATATAAATTCTCATCTGCTGCGTACAACTGAGTTACAACAAGCATCATCCCTAGACTCAACAAGCAAGCAAGCATCAAACCAGCTGATGGCTTTTGTTTAATGATTACTTTCGTTTTAACTGACGATTGATTGGTTAAATTTTTAGCATAAGTGCGCATGAAAAAATCCTTTATTGTTGGTAATGGTATGATGAAGTACTTAACGTAGTACTAATGACAAACAAATGACAAAAGAATTCATTAAAATTGGTTTAGTTTCTA
Source organism: Betaproteobacteria bacterium (assembly GCA_947503455.1). GTDB lineage: Bacteria > Pseudomonadota > Gammaproteobacteria > Burkholderiales > Methylophilaceae > Methylotenera. Next base: position 8,452 of record CANNEG010000063.1, on the reverse strand, counting down.
TTAGTGACCGTGCTAGTCGCGGCGAATATGAAGATTTAGGCTTACCCTCCCTGAAAAATTGGTTAGATAGTGCGCTCATTACGCCCATACAATTCGAGACACGATTGATTGCAGATGAGCAAGCTGAAATTGAATCGACCTTAATCGATTTGGTCGATTATGAAGCTTGTCATTTGATTTTGACTACGGGGGGCACAGGCCCCGCCTTGCGTGACGTCACGCCAGAAGCGACAATTGCTATTGCAGACAAGCAAATGCCAGGCTTTGGCGAACAAATGCGGCAAATTAGCCTTAACTTTGTGCCCACCGCTATTCTGTCTAGACAAGTAGCAGTGATTCGTAAGCAATGCTTAATCATCAACTTGCCAGGGCAGCCCAAAGCAATCGCCCAAACACTAGCCGGCTTAAAAGATAATGAAGGCCATCAAAAGGTACATGGCATTTTTGCCGCTGTACCTTATTGCCTAGATTTAATAGGTGGCCCCTATATAGAGACTAACGAATCAATAATACAATCCTTTAGGCCAAAATCTGCCCTTAAAACACCCGCTTAAATCACTATGTCAGAATTCGATTTAATCCATCAGCATTTCACTCGTGCAACGCACCATACCATTTTAGGGGTAGGTGATGATGCTGCGCTCGTTACTATAGCGAACAGCATGGAACTAGCTATTTCAGCGGATATGTTAGTAGCAGGCACACACTTCTTTGCTGATGCAGACCCTTATCAGTTAGGCTGGAAATCACTCGCAGTGAATCTGTCCGACATGGCAGCCATGGGTGCCAATCCTAAATGGGCGACATTGGCCGTCGCGCTACCCGAAGTGAATCAACCATGGCTAACCGAATTTTCCCGTGGTTTTTTTACCTGTGCTGAAGCATTTAACGTCGATTTAATTGGTGGCGATACCACCCGCGGACCGCTCACCATCAGCATACAAATCATGGGGGAAGTACCTACTGGCCAAGCAATTAAAAGAAGTGGCGCTAAAGTTGATGATGAAATTTGGCTGTCAGGACATTTGGGCGATGCAGCTTTAGCTTTGGCACACATGCAGGGTAACTTAACGTTAGCATTAGATGCTTTTACAAACTGCGCCAGGGCGCTACACACGCCACAACCAAGAGTGACTTTAGGATTATCCTTACGTGGCATTGCAAATAGTGCGATTGATATTTCTGATGGTTTATTGGCAGATTTAGGCCATATTCTCGATCGCTCAAATGCAGGTGCCGCTATTTATTTGGCCCATATTCCACACTCAGCACATTTAGGCATTGAGTTACTAAAAGGAGCCTCTGACTGCAAAAGCAATATCGGGGTGCGCAGTGAAAATGGGCCCACCTCATATAATAAAAACATCCTCAGCATGCTATTAGCTGGTGGTGACGATTATGAATTATGCTTTACGGCCCCCGCTGAGCAACATGCTGGCATCATCCAACTCAGTGAATCACTCAACCTACCCTTAAGTTGTATCGGGCGCATTACTAATGACGCTCAATTAACAGTGTATGGCTTTAATGATGAAATTATAGATTTAAAGGAAGCCGGTTTTGACCACTTTAAATAAACATCCACAAATTAAGACCCCAGGTTTACAGTTTTTACTACAACACCCCGCCCATTTTTTTGGTTTAGGTTTTGGGAGTGGCTTAGCGCCAAAAGCCCCTGGCACTTTTGGTACATTAGTAGGGCTGCCATTGTTTTGGCTGATTTCCGTATACCCATTAATAACCCAGCTAATAGTGATTACTGCCCTATTCTTAACAGGCATTTATTTTTGTCATATCACCGGAAAAGCGCTAGGGGTATCTGACCATGGCGGTATAGTTTGGGATGAAATTGTGGCGATGATGTTAGTGCTCGCCTTCACACCCAATGAATGGCAATGGTGGTTAACGGCATTTTTATTATTCCGTCTATTTGATATTTGGAAACCATTTCCAATTCGACAATGTGACGCCAAGCTCAAACATGGTTTTGGTGTAATGTTTGATGACTTACTCGCGGCCATTTATGCCATTTTAATTTTACAGACGGTAATTAGGTTTTCCTAAATGACAGCCGATAATGATTTAACCTCCTTGGCCGAACAACTTGGCCAGCATCTAAAACAACGCAATCTCACCCTCACGCTTGCAGAATCATGTACTGGTGGTTTATGCGCTGAAATTATCACCAGAGTCTCCGGCAGCTCAGCTTGGTTTGAGTGCGGATTTATTACCTACAGCAATCAATCTAAAGAAATGCTGTTAAATGTATCCAGCAGCACCTTAAAGACTTTCGGCGCGGTGAGCGAAGAAACCGCAATTGAAATGGCGATGGGGGCATTAAGCAAAAGTGGTTGTCATTTAAGCGCTTCCGTCACCGGCATTGCCGGCCCTACTGGGGGAAGTGAGGCTAAACCTGTGGGTACCGTATGCTTTGCTTGGGGAGGCTTGAATTGTGATCTACTCACCACCACTCACCACTTCATTGGCAACCGCCAACAAATTCGCCAGCAATCAGCAAAAACCCTAATTGAAGGACTGATTGCCCTTACCTTAAGCCTTGATTTATGAAATAATTACAGGCTCGTAAAAGCGATGAAAAATTCAGAAAACATAAAGGCAAAACACCATGGATGATAACAAAAGCAAGGCACTTGCCGCGGCACTAGCACAGATTGAAAAACAGTTCGGCAAGGGATCCATCATGCGCATGGGTGATGGCAGTATAGGCGAGGATATTCAATCGGTTTCTACTGGTTCGTTAGGTCTTGATATTGCACTAGGTATTGGTGGTTTACCACGCGGTCGTGTGGTAGAAATTTATGGTCCTGAATCATCAGGTAAAACCACATTAACGCTTTCTGTCATTGCACAAATGCAAAAAGTGGGTGGCGTGGCTGCCTTTATTGATGCTGAACATGCGCTAGACCCACAATACGCGGCTAAGCTGGGTGTTAATGTGCCCGATTTACTTATTTCACAACCGGATACTGGCGAGCAAGCGCTTGAAATCGTCGACATGCTAGTACGTTCTGGCTCGGTAGATATTGTCGTCATTGACTCGGTGGCTGCACTCACACCACGCGCTGAAATTGAAGGTGAAATGGGCGATTCACACATGGGCTTACAAGCACGCCTAATGAGCCAAGCCTTACGTAAATTAACAGGTAACATTAAACGTACCAATACTTTGGTAATTTTCATTAACCAAATCCGCATGAAGATAGGCGTGATGTTTGGTAGTCCAGAAACCACTACGGGCGGTAACGCACTTAAATTTTATGCTTCAGTACGCTTAGATATTCGCCGTACTGGCGCAATCAAAAAAGGTGATGAAGTCATCGGTTCTGAAACCCGTGTCAAAGTCATCAAAAACAAAGTGGCGCCTCCATTTAAACAAGCTGAATTTGATATTCTTTACGGCGAAGGCATTTCACGCGAAGGTGAGATTATTGAGCTGGGCGTTAATGCAAAATTCTTAGAAAAAGCCGGCGCTTGGTATAGCTACAATGGTGAGAAAATTGGTCAAGGTAAAGATAATTCACGCGATTACCTAAAGGCACATCCAGCGATTGCTAATGAGATTGACGCAAAAATCCGCGCCAATATGAAAGCCTTAGCAGAGGCAATGCCAGCAGTACGGGCTGAAGAAGATTAATCACGTAACTCATTATCTAACGGGGCCAGCTCATAGAATTTCAAGCTAAAAGTTTACGGCAGCGTGCGCTAGATTATCTGGGCAAGCGCGAGTACTCTTACTTTGAGCTGGCGCAAAAATTAAAAGCTTTTGCCGAAGAAACTGACGACATCCCCGCCATACTGGATGATTTTAAGAAACGGGGCTGGTTAAGTGATGCTAGATTTACCGAGCAACTCGTGCATGCTAGAAAAGCTCGATTTGGCAGTGCTCGGGTTGCCAGTGAATTGCGTGAAAAAGGTGTGGCGGATGACTTAATTGCCAATGCGGTGGATGAAATAAAAGCGCATGAATTAGAGCATGCACGTGCCGTGTGCAAAAAGAAATATAAAGCCAGTCCAACTAGCCGTGAAGATTGGGCCAAACAAGCAAGGTTTTTACAAAGCCGAGGATTTGGCTTTGATGTAATTAAAAAGGCATTAAATCAGACTGAAGTTGAAGAGTAAGAAAATAGCTCAAAGATATTAATTGAAAAATAAAATGACCATTAAACTAAGTAGCACCCCTAGCAGCAACGAAATCCGCAAAGCATTTCTCGACTTTTTTGTTTCAAAAGGTCATCAAGTCGTTGCCTCCAGTTCGCTGGTGCCTCATGGCGACCCTACGTTGCTATTTACCAATGCTGGGATGAATCAGTTTAAAGACGTATTCCTTGGCTTTGACAAACGGCCTTATACTCGCGCCACCACCAGCCAAAAATGTGTACGTGCTGGCGGCAAACATAATGACCTTGAAAACGTAGGCTACACAGCGCGTCATCATACTTTTTTTGAAATGTTGGGTAATTTTAGCTTTGGTGATTACTTCAAAGAAGATGCTATTGCTTACGCATGGGAATTATTAACTGAGGTTTTCAAACTCCCAAAAGACAAGCTTACCGTCACCGTCTATGCCGATGATGATGAATCCTATAATATTTGGCTGACAAAAATTGGCGTGCCAGCGGCTCGCATTATTCGCATTGGCGACAACAAGGGCGCGCGTTACGCCTCTGACAACTTTTGGATGATGGGCGATACTGGCCCATGCGGCCCTTGTACTGAAATATTCTACGACCACGGCGAACATCATTTTGGCGGCCCTCCTGGCAGTCCGGATGAAGATGGTGATCGTTTTATCGAAATCTGGAATAACGTATTCATGCAGTTTAATCGCGATGAAGCAGGTGTAATGCATCCGCTACCTAAACCATCCGTAGATACAGGCATGGGCTTAGAGCGCTTGTCAGCAGTATTGCAGCATGTACATGCGAACTATGAAATTGATTTATTCCAAGGGTTAATCGCCGCCGCCGCTCGCGAAACCAAAACTACTGATTTAACTAGCCCTAGCTTAAAAGTATTAGCCGATCACATTCGGGCCTGTTCGTTTTTAATTGCCGACGGCGTGATTCCAGGTAATGAAGGTCGTGGCTATGTGCTACGTCGTATTATTCGCCGCGCTATTCGCCATGGTTACAAGTTGGGCTCACGCGCTGCATTCTTCCACAAAATAGTGGCAGACTTGGTGGCTGAAATGGGCGATGCTTACCCAGAACTAAAAGCTGAACAAACGCGTATTACCAATACACTTAAGCTGGAAGAAGACCGCTTCTTTGAGACCATAGAAAATGGTATGGAGATTTTAGAAACAGAACTAGCGCTCATGGCTAAATCAGCCAACCTCACTTTCAATGGTGATTTAGCGTTTAAACTGCATGACACTTTTGGCTTTCCACTCGACTTAACGGCTGACATCTGCCGCGAGCGCAAGGTGTCAGTTGATAGTGCTGCATTTGATGCTGCCATGACACGCCAAAAAGAGCAGGCGCGCTCAGCAGGTAAATTCAAAATGGCCACTAACCTTGAATACAGTGGTCAAAATTCTGAGTTTAAGGGCTATACCACACTAGAAACCAGCGCGAAAGTATTGGCCTTATACAAAGACGGCAGCACCGTGAATCAGCTTACCGAAGGTGAGCAAGGCATTGTAGTGCTTGATGAAACACCCTTTTATGCAGAATCTGGCGGCCAAGTAGGCGACAGTGGCATACTAAAAAGTAGCAACGGTATTTTTGCTGTTGAAGATACGCAAAAAATTCAAGCTGCCGTATTTGGTCATCATGGTATTTTAAAAACGGGTACGCTTAGTGTGGGTGACCACTTAAAGGCTAACGTGGATTTAGTCGCACGCACCAACATTATGCGCAATCACTCTGCCACACACTTAATGCACAAAGCCCTACGAGAAGTATTAGGTAGTCACGTACAGCAAAAAGGCTCACTGGTTGATGCTGATAAAACCCGCTTCGATTTTGTGCATAATGCCCCATTAACCAATGAACAAATTCGTCAAGTAGAAAACCTTGTCAACGCTGAAATCCTTGCTAACACAGCCTGTCAGGCACGGGCAATGTCCATTGAGGATGCTCAGAAAACAGGCGCAATGATGTTGTTTGGCGAAAAATACGGTGATGAAGTACGCGTACTGGATATTGGCACTTCACGAGAATTATGTGGTGGCACGCATGTAAGCAGAACCGGTGACATTGGCTTATTCAGCATCATGACTGAAGGTGGTGTTGCATCCGGCATACGACGTGTTGAAGCGGTGACAGGAGAAAATTCACTCCTTTATGTTCAGGGCATGGAAACGGCCTTGGGTGGCGTTGCCGGCACTTTGAAAGTGTTACGTGCTGAAATCCCCGCGCGGGTTAATGCATTGTTAGATCAAACGCGCCGCCTAGAACGCGAGCTGGCTGCTTTAAAAGGCAAACTGGCTTCTGCCAAAGGGGATGACATTGCTAATCAAGCAGTACATGTAAATGGCATCAAAGTGCTTGCAACCACACTAGAAGGTGCGGATGCCAATACCTTGCGCGAAACAATGGATAAGCTAAAAGATAAACTAAAATCTGCTGTTATTGTCCTAGCAAGCGTGAATGACGGGAAAGTAAGTGTAGCAGCTGGCGTCACCTCAGACTTAATTAGCAAAGTCAAAGCCGGTGAACTAGTGAACTTTGTTGCACAGCAAGTTGGCGGTAAAGGGGGCGGTAAGCCAGATATGGCGATGGCAGGCGGCACCGATGCGAGCCATTTACCACAAGCGCTTGCTAGCGTAGAAGGCTGGATAAGCAGTAAATTGAATTAGTAATTAATTTTAAATAGCATAGACAAAAAAGAGTTAAAAATGGCACTTATCGTACAAAAATATGGTGGCACCTCAGTCGCTAATCCGGAAAGAATCCGCAATGTAGCGCGTCGTGTGGCACGTTATAAGGCAATGGGGCATCAAGTCGTAGTGGTTGTTTCTGCTATGTCTGGAGAAACAAATAAACTCATCAATCTAGCCAAAGAACTCATGGCTGAGCCAGATCCGCGTGAGTTAGATATGATTATCTCGACGGGTGAGCAAGTTACTATAGGCATGACTGCGCTCGCATTAATCGAGCTAGGTATTAAAGCCAAAAGTTATACCGGCGCGCAAGTTAAAATTCTGACGGACGATGCTTACACCAAAGCACGCATTCTAGATATTGATCAACACAATCTTAAAGCAGATTTAGATGCGGGCTATGTATGTGTAGTTGCAGGCTTTCAAGGCGTAGATAAGGATGGCAACATCACAACATTAGGCCGCGGCGGCTCTGACACCACTGGCGTAGCACTAGCCGCGGCACTAGGGGCTGATGAGTGCCAGATTTACACTGATGTAGACGGTGTTTACACCACCGACCCACGCGTAGTGCCTGAAGCACGCCGCTTAAAATCAATCACTTTTGAAGAAATGCTTGAATTAGCCAGCCAAGGCTCAAAAGTATTGCAAATTCGCTCCGTAGAGTTTGCAGGTAAATATAAAGTTAAGTTACGTGTGCTCTCTAGTTTTGAAGAAGAAGGCGACGGCACACTAATAACATTTGAGGAAGAAGACAACATGGAACAACCCATTATTTCAGGCATTGCATTTAATCGTGATGAAGCCAAAATTACCGTGCTAGGCGTGCCAGATAAACCAGGCATTGCCTACCAAATTTTAGGGCCTATTGCTGACGCTAATATTGACGTCGACATGATTATTCAAAACACTGGTGCAGATGGAACAACGGATTTCACCTTCACTGTGCACAAAAATGAGATGAATAAAGCCCTCAATATTTTGCGTGAAAAAGTACAAGGGCATATTGGTGCGCGCGAAATCAGTGGTGATGACAAAATTGCTAAAGTCTCTGTTGTAGGCGTTGGCATGCGTTCGCATGTGGGTATTGCTAGCCAAATGTTCCGTACGCTCGCTGAGGAAGGCATCAACATTCAAATGATCTCAACGTCAGAAATTAAAATTGCTGTGGTGGTCGATGAAAAATACTTAGAGCTAGCCGTACGTGTTTTACATAAAGCTTTCGAACTAGAAGGCATGTAGTTTATTGGCAAGCTTAAACAATAGCTTTTGATTTAATTTTAAATTGATTTTTAGGCACGATTGAAGTAATATCGCGCCCTCAATTAAGAAACATTAGTTGGAATATTAGCGTATTAAACGGAGAGCTGGCCGAGTGGTCGAAGGCACTTCCCTGCTAAGGAAGCATACGGGCTTAAATCTGTATCGAGGGTTCGAATCCCTCGCTCTCCGCCAATTAGCTTAAAGATGAAATTTTCACTTTAAGAAATAAGCAGTATGTCGTATAATACTGCCCATGCGCCCGTAGCTCAGCTGGATAGAGTACTTGGCTACGAACCAAGGGGTCGGGCGTTCGAATCGCTCCGGGCGCACCAAATACCGGTA